>JAUXNU010000062.1 GCA_030682655.1 Actinomycetota bacterium
GCCCACAGGCGTCGACGTCTCTCATCGAACTCTCCCGCGAGCGCCCGATAGCGCTCTCCGATCGCATGCTCGTTGATCATACGATCTTACTTCGACATCACCAGCCAATCTCCTACTTGTTGTTTGACGCTTCCTAAGTGCAAGAGGCTTTGCACTGACTTTGTCAATTCAGGGCCTGCGATTGGCCTGCGAGTTGCACCGTCCCTCTTCGGCGTGTAGAGTAACCTGCAATCGGATATGAGCCGTTGACGGGGAGTAGTACCCCGGTACGCGCAAGCATAGAGAGTCGGGGATGGTGGAAACCCGGCGTGAGCGTCCGGTAGGGAATGGGCCCCCGAGGCACCAGGGCAAAGGCATTGCGCCGACTAGTCCTGGCGGAACCCCCACCGATACAAGGGGCCGGGTATTCGGAACGAGTCGCGCGAGGCGACACGGACCACGTACCGTCAGGACAAGTGGGCTCGCCGCATCTGGTGAGTCAACAAGGGTGGCACCGCGAGATTACCTCTCGTCCCTTGAGGATGAGGGGTTTTGTGTCTTCCGGGCCCTCATTCTCGAGGTATGTGCCGAGAAGGAGCGAGGGCATTGATTCTGCCGGGCAAGGACGAGTTCGTACGGCTGGCCGCAGACCACGATGTGGTCCCAGTCGCACGCGAGGTCTACGCCGATCTCACCACGCCGATCAGCGCGTTCATGGCGCTGGCCGAGGGCGCCGAGCACGCGTTCCTGCTGGAAAGCGTCGTCGGAGGCGAGCGCCTCGGGCGCTACAGCTTCCTGGGCGTCGGAGACCGCGAGGTCATCACCGCGCGTGGCAACGAGGTCGTCGTCGAGAACGGCGGCGTCACGGGCGAGCGGGCCGACGACCCGCTGCGGGTCGTGTCGCGCCGCCTGGCCGCAGGCCGCGTGGCGCGCGTGCCGGGGCTGCCGCTGTTCGTCGGCGGGGCGGTCGGCTACGTGGGCTACGAGGCCGCAAGCGGCTTCGAGCGCGTGCCCCGGCACGATGTCCGCGAGATCGACGTTCCGGATATGGTGTTCATGCTCGCGGACATCGTGGTCGCGTTCGACCACGCGCGCCGCGTGCTGCAGGTCATCGCGCCGGTGCGGCCAGGCGGCGCGCCGGAGGCTGCCTACGACCGGGCGCTCGGGCGCATAGACGCGTTCCTCCGCAAGATCGACGAGGGTCCGCGTGGCGCCGAACTCGGCTCCGTTGGCGTGACGGCCGAGGTCCCGCTCGAGGCGCACACCTCGCACGACGAGTTTCTCGAGCAGGTCCGCACCGCCAAGGAGCACATCGCCGCGGGCGACATTTTCCAGGTCGTGCTTTCGCAGCGTTTCTCGGCGCCGTACGCGGACGACGGCCTCGACCTCTACCGCGTCCTGCGCGCGGTGAATCCAAGCCCCTACATGTTCTACCTGCGCACCCGCGACGTGACGCTTGTGGGCTCGAGTCCCGAGCCGCTCGTGCGTGTCGAAGGCGACGAGGTGCTCACGCGCCCGCTTGCCGGAACGCGCCCGCGCGGCGCCGACCTTGCCGAGGACGGGCGGCTGCGCGCCGACCTCCTCTCCGACGAGAAGGAGCGCGCCGAGCACGTCATGCTGGTCGACCTGGGTCGCAACGACCTCGGCCGCGTGAGCGTGCCGGGCACGGTGAAGGTCGACGAGCTCATGGAGGTCGAGTACTACAGCCACGTCATGCACATCGTGAGTAACGTGACGGGCACGCTCGCCAAGGACAAAGACTCCGTCGACGCCCTCGAGGCGACATTCCCTGCGGGTACGGTCTCCGGTGCACCGAAGATCCGCGCGATGGAGATCATCCGCGACCTCGAGCCTGCCGAGCGCGGTCCATACGCGGGCACGGTCGGCTACTTCGGCCTCGATGGTGCGATGGACATGTGCATCACGATCCGCACGTTCGTGCTCGCGGGCGGTCGCGCGTACCTGCAGTCCGGCGCCGGCATCGTCGCCGACTCCGACCCCGAGAGTGAGTACGAGGAGTGCCTGCACAAGGCCCGTGCGCTGCACAAAGCTCTTGAACTTGCAGCCGGGATGCACAGTGAGGATCAGCCGGCGTCCGGCGGGCGCATCGGGGTGGGCCGAAGCGCCTCTGGTGGCGTGCAGTATGCATCCGGCGAGGAGGGGCTCCGGAGGGAGCCTCTGCAGCCGCGTAGCGGCGAAGCCAGCGACCGGAGGAGCCCCTCCTCGGCGTCCGGAAGCGGGGTGCGCTCGTGATTCTCGTCATCGACAACTACGACAGCTTCACCTACAACCTGGTGCAGCTTCTCGCAGCGCTCGGCGCCGAAGTCCGCGTCGAGCGACACGACGCGCTGACCGCCGAGGATGCGCTTGCGCTCTCGCCGGCCGGTATCGTGATCTCGCCGGGACCGGGAACGCCTGACGACGCAGGCATCTCGCGCGACGTCGTCCGGGCGGCGGCGGAAGCGCAGGTGCCGCTCCTTGGCGTGTGTCTTGGGCATCAGTGCATCGCAGAGGTCTTTGGCGGCACGATCTGCCGGGCGCCAAAGCCGGTGCACGGCAAGACCGATGAGATCCTTCACGACGGCGAGGCGCTCTTCGCCGGCATCCCGAGTCCGTTTACCGCGACTCGCTATCACTCGCTGTGTGTTGCCGCCGACACTGTGCCCGATGTCCTGGAGACGCAGGCCACCACTGTCGACGGCGTCGTGATGGCGCTTCGCCATCGGGAGCTGCCGATCTTTGGCGTGCAGTTCCATCCCGAAAGCGTGCTCACTCCCGAGGGCACGAAGCTACTCGCGAACTTCCTCGACACGTGCGGCGAGGTCCCGCAGGCGGGCAAGAGCCCGAGTGGTGCTGCGGCGACCGTATCGGCGGCAGGCGGCTCCGCCCGCGCATCGGCGGCATCTGCCGAGGTCACCTCGATCGGCGGCGCGATCGCACGGGTCACTGCTGGTCAACCGCTCGCCGAGCACGAAGCTGAACTCGTCATGGGGATTGTGATGGATGGCGACGCCACGCCCGCGCAGATTAGTGCGCTCGTTGTCGGGATGCGCATGAAGGGCGAAACGGTTGACGAGATTGTCGGGTTCGCTCGTGCGATGCGCGAGCGCGCAACGCCAGTGCGACCGATGGCTACTCGCTACATCGACACCTGTGGTACCGGTGGCGACGGCCTGCACACGTTCAACATATCCACGACGACCGCGTTCGTGGTCGCCGGTGCGGGCGTACCGGTTGCGAAGCACGGCAACCGTGCCGTCTCTTCCAGCACCGGAAGCGCCGATGTACTCGAGGCGCTCGGCGTGGACGTCACGCTCGGCCCGGGAGACATGGCGCGCTGCATCGATGAGTGCGGGGTGGGCTTCCTCTTCGCGCAGGCGCTTCACGCGAGCATGCGACATGCAGCGGGTCCGCGTCGCGAGATCGGCATCCGGACGGTGTTCAACGTCCTTGGCCCGCTTACGAACCCCGCAGGTGCGAAGCGGCAGCTCCTTGGCGTGTATGATGCTCGGCTCGCTCCCGTGATGGCAGAGGTCGCCGGTCGGCTCGGTGCCGAGCGGGTGCTCGTCGTCCACGGTCATCCGGGCATGGATGAGGTATCTGCCAGCGGGCCGACCACGATCTCCGAGTTCGACGCGGAACGCGGCGGGGTCGTGACCTACGAGATCTCGCCGGACGAAGTCGGCATCGCACGCGGCACGCTTGCCGATATCGCCGGTGGCAACGCCGAGGAGAACGCCCGCCTCGTGCGCGCAGTTCTCGAAGGCGAGCACGGTCCCCGGCGCGATGTCGTGCTCATGAACGCCGCCGCCGCGCTGCTGGCTGCGGGCGAGGTCCCTGATCTGGCCGAAGGTGTTGTCCGCGCACGTGAGGCGATCGACACCGGCAAGGCGCTTTCGGTGCTCGAATCGCTCGTGTCGGTCTCGATGCGGCTCGGTGCCGAGGCACGCGAGCGTGCAGCCGCAGCCGGGGAGGTGAGCGTGTGAGCGACTTTCTCGAGGTCATGATGGCGCGGCGGCGCGATCGCATCCAAGCTGAGTACGGCGACCTTTCTCCGGCCGACCGCGAGCGGCTTGTGTGCTGCGCCCGCCCGGTGCGCGACTTCGCGGCGGCACTGCGCGACCGCGCCGACATCGCCGTCATCGCCGAGATCAAGAAGGCCTCCCCGAGCGCTGGGCCCATCGCGCCGGACTGCGAGGCGTCCAAGCAAGCACTTCACTACCAGCGCGGCGGTGCGGCAGCGGTCAGCGTGCTCACCGAACCGGAGAGCTTCGGCGGGTCGTTCGCGGACCTCTCGGATGTCGCTGATGCCGTGGACCTGCCCGTGCTCTGCAAGGACTTCATCGTCGATCCCGTTCAGCTGTTCGTCGCTCGCGGCCACGGCGCCGATGCCGTTCTGCTCATGGTCAGCGTTCTCGGCCACATGACGCGCGACTACGCGGACATCGCGGAAACGCTCGGGCTCACGCCGGTGGTCGAGATCGCGACGAGCGAGGAGCTCACGATCGCACTCGGCGTGCGGTCCGGGGTCGTCGCCGTCAACAGCCGCGACCTGCGCACGCTTGAGGTCGATCCGGAACGGGCCTGCGGCGTGCTTGAGGCCGCCCAGCGCTTCGACCTGACGCTGGTCGCAGCGAGCGGGGTCAAGGACCGCGCGGACGTGGAGGCGGCGGCACGTGCGGGCGCGGACGCCGTTCTCGTGGGCGAGACGCTCATGCGCAGCCCATTTCCCGAGGAGGTGCTGGAAGAACTAACGGGGGTCGCGAGATCGGCGTCCCGAGCTATAGCAGGGTAGACGCGGTTTCGCCACAGGGCGGGCTGCAGGATTTCGGGGTATGTGCCCCGGGGATATGGAGGACGAGATGGGAAGCGACAAGACGAGGTTCGGGCTTGATGAGACCAGGATTCCCGAGGCCTGGTACAATATCATCCCCGATCTCAAGAACCCACCGGCGCCGCCGAAGGTGGTCACGCCTGACGGCACGGAGCTCGGACCGGACCAGATCGGCGAGGTCATGGCTTCGCTGTTCCCGATGGAGTGCCTCAAGCAGGAGATGTCCCCGGACCGCTGGATCGACATCCCGGGTGCGGTCATCGACGTGTACAAGACGTATCGTCCGTCGCCGATGCTGCGCGCCCGTCAGCTCGAGAAGGACCTCGGCCTGCCCGCAGGCGTCAAGATCTTCTACAAGTACGAGGGCGTGAGCCCCGCCGGCTCTCACAAGCCCAACACAGCCATCCCGCAGGCGTATTACAACAAGCAGGAAGGCATCACCAAGATCTCGACCGAGACGGGTGCGGGCCAGTGGGGCAGCGCGCTGTCTATCGCCGGCGCGCTCTACGGCATCGACGTCGAGGTCTTCATGGTCAAGGTCAGCTACGAGCAGAAGCCCTACCGCCGCATCCTCATGGAGACCTACGGCGCGACCGTTCACTCCTCGCCGACCAACCTCACCGACGCCGGTCGCCACGTGCTGTCGATGGATCCGGACTCGACCGGTTCGCTCGGTATCGCGATCTCCGAGGCCGTCGAGGTCGCAGCGAAGAATCCCGACACGCACTACTCGCTCGGCTCGGTGCTGAACCACGTATGTCTGCACCAGACGATCATCGGCCAGGAGGCTATCGAGCAGATGGCACTTGCCGAAGAGGAGCCCGATGTCGTCATCGGGTGCGTCGGTGGCGGTAGCAACTTCGCCGGAATCGCATTCCCGTACTACCACCGCAAGCTTGAGGGCAAGAGCAACGCACGCCTGCTCGCGGTCGAGCCCAAGGCGTGTCCGACACTCACCGCCGGTGAGTACCGATACGACCTGGGGGACGAGGCCGGCATGACCCCGCAGATGCTGATGTACACGCTCGGACATGATTTCGTCCCGGCCGGTATCCATGCCGGTGGCCTTCGCTATCACGGCGACTCGCCGCTCGTCTCGCAGCTTGTCCACGAAGGCGAAGTAGAGGCCGTCGCCGTTGACCAGACCAAGTGCTTCGATGCCGCCGTCCAGTTCGCGCGCGCCGAGGGTATCCTGCCCGCACCGGAGTCGGCCCACGCGATCCTTGCCGCCATTAACGAAGCCAAGGCTGCCCAGGCGGCGGGCGAGGACAAGACGGTGCTCTTCAACCTCTCCGGTCACGGCCACTTCGACCTGTCGGCGTACGAGGCATACAACGCCGGCGAGCTCGTCGATTACGACTTCGCCGCCGGTTCGACGTTGTGCGAACCTGAGTAGCTCTTCGAGGAAGGAATGACGGCGGGGGCCCTTCGGGGTCCCCGCTTCCCACACATGAGGAGAACACGAGTCAAGATATGCGGCCTGACATCGGCCGCAGACGCTGCCGGGGCGGTACGCGCCGGTGCGGATGCGGTCGGCGTCTTGCTGGCCGAGTCTCCTCGGCAGGTTTCTGTGAGCGAAGCTGAGGAGATCCTCGCCGCCGTGCCGCCGTTCGTCGCGCGCG
This sequence comes from Actinomycetota bacterium, assembly GCA_030682655.1. NCBI lineage: Bacteria > Bacillati > Actinomycetota > Actinomycetota bacterium. The sequence goes on from JAUXNU010000062.1 coordinate 6,436, forward strand.
TTGGCGTCTTTGTCGACGCACCAGCCGACTACGTGGAGGCCGCCGTGAGGCGGCTTGGCCTGCACGCGGTGCAGTTTCACGGCGACGAGAGTCCCGAGCAGTGCGCCGCGGCGCCGGCTCCGGTCATTAAGGTTCTTAAAGTCGGCACGGGATTTGATAGTAGTGTGGTGGAGCCCTACCGGGGCAGCGTGGCCGCCGTGCTACTCGACACATACGAACTTGCGAAGAGCGGCGGTACTGGCAAGACGTTTTGCTGGCAAGGAATCACCAGTCTTCCCGGTTGGGCTCCGTTCGTTCTCGCGGGCGGACTCACGCCCGGCAACGTCGGTGAGGCCATCGCGACGCTCTGTCCCTACGCCGTCGACGTGTCGTCCGGTGTTGAGGAACGCCCACGCGCCAAAGACCGTCTGCTCATGCAGGCATTCGTCGCGGCGGTTCGTGCGGCGGACGCGGAGGTGAGACGGTGAGCGAGCAGTACTCCGGCGCTGACGAGCGCGGCTACTTTGGTCCCTACGGCGGAGCGTTCGTGCCCGAGACCATCGTGCCTGCGCTGGCTGAGCTCGAAGCGGCGTTTCGGGACGCTCAGAGCGACCCCACCTTCGCCGAGGAACTCGCGACGCTGCTCCGCGACTACGTCGGTCGTCCTTCGCCGCTCTATCGCGCGACGCGGCTTGCCGAGGCGAGCGGACTCGGCGCGGTTTACCTCAAGCGCGAGGACCTCAACCACACAGGCGCGCACAAGATCAACAACACCCTCGGCCAGTGTCTGCTGGCGCGGCGCATGGGCAAGAAGCGCGTCATCGCCGAGACCGGCGCGGGCCAGCATGGGGTCGCCACCGCGACTGCGGCGGCGCTCCTTGGCATGGAATGCGCCGTCTTCATGGGTACCGAGGACATTCGCAGGCAGTCGCTCAACGTCTACAAGATGAAGCTTCTCGGTGCCGAGGTCGTGCCCGTCGACGACGGGTCCGGCACGCTCGCCGATGCCGTGACCGCCGCGATGCGTCACTGGGTCGAGCGCGTACGGGACACGTTCTACGTGCTCGGATCGGCGCTCGGGCCGCACCCGTATCCCACGATCGTGCGCGAGTTCCAGAAGATCATCGGCGAGGAGACGTTGACTCAGCTCGCCGAGAAGGGCGTCGGACGGGTCGACGCGGTCGTCGCGTGCGTCGGCGGCGGCAGCAACGCCATCGGCACCTTCTACCCGTTCCTGCGCGCACTTCCGGCAGAGGAGCGCCCGCTGCTGCTCGGCGCCGAAGCCGCAGGCAAGGGTATCGACACCTTGCTCACCGGTGCTTCGCTCGCGTTGGGAGACCCCGGTGTGATGCACGGCTTCTACTCGTACCTGCTCCAGGACGAGGCCGGGAACCCGCTCGAGGCGTATTCGATCTCCGCGGGCCTCGACTACCCGGGCATCGGCCCGGAGCACGCGTACCTGCACGACGAGGGCCTCGTTCGCTATGAGCCCGTCACGGACGAGCAAGCACTCACGGCCTTCGAGCTCCTGTGCCGCACCGAAGGCATCATCCCGGCGATCGAGTCGAGCCATGCGCTGGCGCTGCTGCCTCTGCTGGCCGAAGAACTCGGCCCCGACGCAGTGGTGGTCGTGACCGTGAGCGGCCGAGGAGACAAGGATGTCGACATCGTTCGAGAGGCGGGACTCGGTGAGTAGCTACGTGGGAGACGATTCCGGCATCTTGCGCTCAGGGTCCTCGCCGCGGCTCCCGGCGCAGCCGGTAGACGCGGCTGCGGAGTCTTCGCTTCAGATGCCGGAATCGTCTGCGGCGATGCTCACCGAAGCATTCAGGAAGGGTAGACCAGCCCTTGTCACCTATCTCATGGGCGGGTATCCGGATCGGGCGACGTCGCTCGAGTCGCTGAGGGCAGCGGCTGCGGCTGGGGCCGACGTCATCGAGCTTGGTGTGCCGTATGGCGACGCACTCGCGGACGGCCCCGTCATCGTTCGGGCGGCGAACGTCGCTCGCAGAGTGGAAGGTGGCTTCGGCCTGCGCGAGGCCATCGCACTCGCTGCGGAGTTCCTCGGGCACGGAGCCCGAAGCGAACACTCCGCAGGCGTCGAAGACGCTGAGTTACTTGTGGCCCCCGCCGAGGACCGTGAGCGAAGGGCTCCGTGCCCGGAGGAGACACCCCCGCTCGCGCTCATGACCTACTACAACCCGATGCTCCGCCTCGGACTCGAGCGCACTGCGCAGCTCGCGCGCGACGCGGGGGTCGCGGGCTTCATAGTGCCTGACATGCCGCCCGACGTTGCCGGGGACTGGCTGTCTGTGTCCGGTGGGCTAGACACGGTGTTCCTCGTCGCTCCCACCTCGACCTACGAGCGCCTCGCGCTGGTCGGGCAGCGGTCGAGCGGCTTCGTGTACTGCGTGTCCACGACCGGCGTCACGGGCGAGCGGTCGGAGCTGCCGCCGGAGCTGGCGGGGTTCGTTGCACGCGTGCGCGAGCACACACAGCTGCCGCTGGCGGTCGGGTTCGGAGTAGGCACGCCGCAGCAAGCCGCGGGTGTCGCGGCCCTCGCCGATGGAGTCGTCGTGGGATCGGCGATCGTCCGGCGCCAAGGAGACCCGGCCGCGGTCGGGCAGTTCGTCTCCGAACTGGCCGACGCGGTTCATGGGGCGCAGTCCGGCTAGCGCCTCACCCGGGGCGAGTTCTTGATGCCCTTGCGGCGATAGGCCTTGCTGCTCTTGGTGATCTTGCGGACCGAGCGCTCGGCGTCCCGGCGCGCGTTCATCTCGTGCAGGGCGTAGAAGGTGCCCTTCTTTTTGTTCTTCCACTTCTCGAAGATCACGACGTGGCCCGGGGTGAGGACGGCATCGCCCGGCTTGAGCCTCTTCGTGGAGATGCGCTTGCCGCGAGTGTGGATGGTGCGCGTGGTGTAGGACTTGTCGAGCTTCCAGGCCATCGACACGAACCCGGAGCAGTCCCTGCGATAGCCACGGTAGTAGCCACGCTGACTATACTGGACGTTCTTCTTCACCCAGACCTTGGCTCGGGAAACGACCTTGCTACGGGTGATGGCTGATGCGCTCGGGGGAGACACGGTGAGCGCCAGCGATAGGGCCATGCCGGCGAGAACCAGCGTGGTTGCGCGGCGGAGCCACGCGCGAGTGGGACGGTCGGTGGTGGTCACGAGCTGTCCTTGTCCTTGGCGAACGTACGCCACGTTGCGCGTCTGCATTGGCAGATCGGTCGCGCGGCGTGCCGGTCCCCCCGGGACTCTGAGGCCCATCTCAGGGCACATCTCCGGGCGGCGGCCGGGGACAGGGAAGCGATATCGGTGCCAATCCCGGCTCGTGGCGGATCCGCTGCCTTCCCGAATCCGACGTCTTCGCAGGTTGCGTATGGTGTGAGCGACGCATGTGTTTCCTGTGAAGTGGGCGGTCCTGGCACGTGTATCGCATAGCATGGGCCATCGAACGCGATACCGGCTCAGGCCGGAATCAGGAGGTACTTGAGATGATGTATCAATACGGAAACGCAGTCCCGGAACACATGTTCCGAGGAGACTTGTTTGGCGTAGGAGGTCTGGTCTTCATGGGATTCGGATTGCTCGTGATCGTAGGTTTGATCATCTGGCTGGTTGTCGCGCAGAGCCGCTCGCAGGTTGTTGTCGCGCAGCACCCGACGTATGCGGGAACCCCGGTTCCACCGCCTGTGACCGCGTCAATGGTGGCCGACCCTGCCGAGACCATCGCTCGCGAGCGTCTTGCCCGGGGAGAGATCGACGCCGAGGAGTTCCAGCGCGTTCTCGCTGCACTTCGCAGCGCCAGGTAGCCGACAACCACGCATCATCGGGGCACCCCACGACGCGAGTCGCGGGGCGCTTCTGCATGCTGTGTCAAGAACCCCTTCTGGAGGAACAAACTCCAACATACGTGTTGTACGCTCCGGCAGGCTTGCGAGGGTTCATCTGCGGGGCAGGGGCCAAGGAGGGGCACAATGAAGCGCATCGCGAGTGCCGCGCTTGTCGCGACGGTTCTGTGCGCGCTCGTCGCATTTCCGGGCGCATCGGCGTCCGGCGCGGCGAACCGCACGACGGACAACATCCCGTACGATATCTCGGCGCAACTCAAACACTTCGACCCGCCGTCGCAGGAGCCGACGATTGCCGACCTGGCTGCGCTCGACATCCCAGCGGATATCCTTGCCGAACACGGCGACCCTGATCTTGTTCTTGAGCTGTTTGACTGGTCCGCGGATCACGCAGGTCCCCACAGTGTGCCGTTCTGGAAAGAATCGTCTGGCACGACGCATTCGGACGTGTACGTCGGGTGGGCCGATCTTGAGGCCCCCGCGACCTCGAGCCAGCAGGACCAGACGATCACACCGGATCAGATCCAGTACATGGCAGACGAGTTCGATGCTCGAATCTGGGAGTCGGACGTCTTTCACTTCGGCAACTACATGCCACGGGCTTCCGGGCCGGGCATGGACGGCTCGCGGGCCGCGATCATGGTCTACAACATCCGCGATGACGCGTATTGGACGAGCTACCGGTTCTACGTCGCCGGCTACTTCTGGGGCGGGCTCAACGATGATCTGGGCATCAACGCGGTGTTCGTGGACAGCTTCAACTGGGCGGACCGAACCGGTTCGGACTCAGCGCGGCCCTATCTATATGAAGGGACGCTCGCGCACGAGTTCGAGCACTTGATCCACAACGATGTGGACGGAAACGAAGACTCGTTCCTCGATGAGGGCATGGCAGACATGGCCGAGCAGTTCCTCTACGGGACCCAGGCCACAGGCGGACACATCGGCGAGTATCTCTACTACCACAGGGACTCCCTCACGGACTGGGACGGGGAGCTCTACGACTACGGGAATGCGGTCTTGTGGCAGGACTACCTCTGGGAGCACGCCGGCGGTGGGGCGCTCGGTGCGCCGCTCGCGGGTCGCGTCGCTCCCGGCTACGAGGCCAACATGTTCGACGAGACCGACGACAAGTTCGCCGACTCCGGCGACGCGTTCATCTGGAATCTCATCCACAACCAGACCAACGGGCTGGCGAGCATCGGCGAGCTCGTGGGCGGAATGCCCGAGGTGGAGCAGCTTCATCGCGACTACACGCTCGCGAACCTGCTGGACGGGAAAGTCGGCCAGTCGCAGTGGAACTACCGCAACCTGGCGCTAGGGGGAGCGGACTCGGACTACTACACGATCGATGACGGGATCGCGTTCTACCAGTCCAACGTCAACGGCAACATGCCGCCGACTCGCAAGAATGTGCGTCGCCGGACAGGCGTTGAGTCCTGGGGTGCGTACTACCGCACCTTCGGTGGCGCAGAGCCGGGTGTCACAATGGCGTTCACGGGCAGCGCCACAGACGGAGTCACTCCGCATTCCGCGCCTTCCGAGTGGTATGCGGGGCTTGGGAACAACCTGCAGAGGGGTCTCTCTCGCGAGTTCACCGATGTCGCCCCGGGTTCACAGCTCTCCTTCTGGACGTGGTACGACATCGAACAGGATTGGGACTACGGCTACATCGAGGGGTCTGCTGACGGCACGAACTGGGCCAAGCTCGCGCAGATCAGCGCGCTTCCGGCGGGCGGAGCCACGAACATCTACGGTTCCTCGGCCTGGGACGGTCCGGGAGGACTGACCGGCAACTCGGGAGGGTGGCAGCAAGCGACGTTCGACCTCGGTGGACTTTCCGGCGACGTCTTCGTGCGCTTCCGCTACGCGACCGACGAGGCCGTCAACGGACTCGGCTGGTACGTCGATGACGTGAGCGCGGGCGGCGAGTCGGACGCGGTCACCGATGCAACGCGGCCGCTTTGGACCGATGGCGGCTGGATGTTCACGAACGGGATGCAGGACAACGACTGGACGTGTGACGCTTATGTCCCCTACGTGAAGGCGAAGTGGCCGTGGTTCACGCTTACTCCGGTCGTCCCGTCGGCGGGAGTCGGTGTGACTGGAAGTATCTGGATACCCACGCAGTACCTCAAGAACAACAAGATCTACGGAATCGTCTCGAACCGCCCCAGCGGGTCCTTCGAGTCCGTGGGGCGTCTGACAGTGCAGAAGAGCAAGTAGTCTCGGTGCCATGTGTCGCGGGAGAAGCCGTTGCGCTGCTCCCGCGACACATCCGCTGCTGGTGAAGTACGACGGAGCGCCTGCTCTGCTCTGACGTCGGCGTGTTTCAGCTTCGCTGGCCCGGTTCGTGCTACCCTAGCGCCTTGTGCGTCCGCACGGACGCGCGTCTTCGGCAGGGAAGTGACATCGCATGCGCCAGAACGACGTTCGTAACATCGCCATCATCGCGCACGTCGACCACGGCAAGACCACGCTGGTCGACAGGCTGCTGCAGACTACCCATGTGTTTCGTGACAACCAGGACGTCCCCGACTGCGTGCTGGACAGCAACGACCAGGAGCGCGAGCGCGGCATCACCATCCTGGCGAAGAACATCTCGATCCGGTATCGGGACACCAAGATCAACGTCATCGACACTCCCGGGCACGCCGATTTCGGCGGCGAGGTGGAGCGAGTGCTGAAGATGGCCGACGGTGCACTGCTTATCGTGGACGCATTCGACGGTCCAATGCCGCAGACGCGCTTCGTTCTCAAGCACGCGCTCGAGCACGGGCTGAAGCCGGTCGTGGTGGTGAACAAGATCGACCGCGACGGTGCCCGACCGCACGAGGTCGTCGATGCGGTCTTCGATCTAATGGTCGAGCTGGGCGCGGACGACAGCCAGCTCGATTTCCCCGTTGTGTACACATCTGCGGTCAGTGGCTTCGCGCGGCTTGACCCAGATGACGGAGGCGCGGACATGCTTCCTCTGCTCGACACAATCATCGACTCCGTTCCCCCGCCCGACGTTGATGTTGACGGTCCCGTTGCCATGCAAGTCTGCACGATCGACCACAGCACGTTTGTGGGCCGCATCGGGATTGGGCGCGTGTTCTCCGGAACCATGCGGTCCGGGGACAGGATCCTGGTCGTCAAGAACGACGGCAGCCGCTACCAGTCGGTCGTCAAACAGCTACTCACATTCGAGGGCATGGGTCGTGTCGAAGCCCAGGCCGTGCATGCAGGTGACATTTGCGCGGTCGTCGGCGTCGAGGACGCGGACATCGGCGACATGTTCACCTGCCGCATCGACCCGGTACGCCTCGACCCGATCCACGTTGAGGAGCCGACGATGTCGGTCGTGTTCTCTGCCTCCACCAGCCCGCTCGTAGGGCAGGAGGGCACCGTCGTCGGCGGTCGCCAGCTCAAGGAGCGGCTGCTGTACGAGGCCGAAAGCAACATCTCGATGCGGATCGCCGAGACAGAGGACCGCAGCGGCATGGAGGTCTCAGGCCGAGGAGTGCTCCATCTGTCGGTTCTCATGGAGACGATGCGCCGCGAGGGCTACGAGTTCCAGGTCGGGCGCCCGCAGGTGATTCTCAAGAAAGAGGGCGGCAAGACCTTCGAGCCGATCGAACATGCAGTTGTCGACGTCCCAAGCGAATATGCCGGCAAGGTCATCGAGATCTTCGGCAGCCGCGGCGGCGAGATGACGGACATGGTGCAGCACGATGCCCGCGTGCACCTGGAGTTCAAGATCGCCACGCGTGGCGTGATGGGTCTACGGACCCGCATCCTCAATGCAACGCGAGGCGAGGCCACGCTCTTCCACCACTTCCGCGAGTACGGGCCGTTTCGTGGCGAGATCGGCGGGCGCATCAACGGCTCGATGATCGCGATGTCGACCGAGAAGTCCGTTGCCTACGGCCTCGACGCTCTGCAGACGCGCGGCAAGATGTTCGTGGGTCCGGGGGTCATGTGCTACGAAGGCATGATCGTCGGCGAGCATGCCAAGGACAGCGACCTCGTCGTCAACGTCGCCAAGGCGAAGCAGCTCACGAACATGCGCGCTGCTGCGGCTGACAAGGGGATCCAGCTCGCGCCCCCGATAACCTTCACGCTCGAAGAAGCGCTCGAGTACATCGAGGACGACGAGCTGGTCGAGGTCACACCCAAGTCGATCCGGCTCCGCAAGCGGCAGCTGAACGAGAAGGACCGCAAGAAGACCCGCAACGCCTAGGAGTCTGCCGCACGTGCCGCATTCGCTCGGATAGCGTCGCAAACGAACTGCGCCATGCCGACGTGGACCTTCTCGTAGGCTGCCGTGAAGCGCGGGTCGGCGACGTACATCTCGCCCAGTCCCACATGCATCTCGTGGGAGCATGGGTAGAACCACTGATCGATCTGCAGCCGGTAGCGCTCGACGGCGTCCATGGCGCGTGGGTCGTCCGAGGCGACGCCTTCGTCCATGAGCGCGGCGATCGATAGTCCGATCTCCTCGGATTCGTCCTTGAAGCGCTTCCAGTCCTCCTTGGTGTAGCGGGCCGTGCGCTTGGCGGACTCCTTGTACGCGTCTGTCTCGCCCCAGCGCTCCCGGACTTCGTCCTCATACTTGGCGGGATCGAACTCGCCGAACGCCTCGAACATGTCTTCCTTGGCCATGGTGACTCCCTTCTGCGCGCTTGCGATTGCGGCGTCGACCGCGTCGATCATGTGCGCGAGTTGCGCGGACTTGCCTTCAAGCATCCGGCGCTGCATGCGCAGCGCATCGAGGCGATCGAAGGCGGGATCGCCCGTGATTCGGCCGATCTCGGGAAGCCCGAAGCCGAGCTCACGGAAGAACATGATCTGCTGCAGCAGGGCCAGATCGTCGTTTTCGTAGAGCCGGTATCCGGCGTCGGAGCGCCCCGTTGGCCTGAGCAGGCCGATCTCGTCATAGTGATGCAGCGTCCTGACGCTGATCCCCGCGACGCGCGCGACCTCTCCGACTGTCATGCCCATCCTTCTCACCTCCAGCAAGCACGATAGACCCTCACGTTACGTTAGGGTCAATACCCGGTTTGAGAGGTTCGTGTCATGTGTTGGCCGTGGCGTTGGGAGCAGGCCAAACTGCAGTAGCCAAGTGCTATGCTCGTCCGCATAGCGGTTACGTGTGAGGGAGGGCAGTCCGTGCGCATCGCGTTGGCCCAGATCAATCCGACCGTCGGAGACATCGGCGGCAACGTCGCCAAGATCATCGGGGCGGTGTCGCGCGCGGCGGAGGAGGGTGCAGGCTTCCTGCTCCTCCCCGAGCTCGCCATCACCGGCTACCCGCCCGAGGACCTGCTGTCCAAGCCCCATTTCGTCGAGGCCAACCTCGATGCGCTCGAGCAGGTCTCGGCTGCCTGCGGCAACGCCACGATCGTCGGCTTCGTGAACCGGGTCGGGGACACTCTCTACAACGCCGCCGCACTGTGTGGCAACCACCGGGTGCTGCAGGTCTATCACAAGCGTCGGCTGCCCAACTACGGCGTCTTCGACGAGCACCGGTACTTCGCTCCTGGCGATGAGGTCGGGCTCATCGAGCTGGGCGGAACCATGTTCGCCAACACGATCTGTGAGGACATCTGGACTCCCGAGATAGTCGCCGAGGCCGTTGCTGAAGGCGCGAGCGTGCTCCTCAACATCTCGGCCTCTCCGTACCACGCCGGCAAGGGCGACGAGCGCGAAGAGATGCTCCGCACCCGTGCCCGCGAGAGCGGCACCTGGCTCGCCTACTGCAACATGGTCGGCGGCCAGGACGAACTCGTCTTCGACGGCCGTTCGGTCGTCATCTCGCCATCTGGTGACGTCATCGCGCGCGGCGCGACCTTCGCCGAGGACTTCTTCTCCGTCGACTTCACTCCAGGCGCCAAGCTGGGCGCCGCATTCCACACGGCTCCGGTCCCCGAACCTGCCGAGGAGATCTACCAGGCAGTCGTCACAGGCCTGCGCGACTACGTGACCAAGAACGGCTTCTCCGACGTCGTCCTGGGCCTGTCGGGCGGTATCGACTCGGCGCTCACGACCGCAATCGCCGCCGATGCGCTGGGGCCGGAGCACGTCCATGGTGTGATGATGCCGTCGCGGTACTCCTCGGCGGGTAGTGTCGATGACTCGAAGGCGCTCGGGGACAACCTCGGCATCGAGGTCATGGAGCTGCCGATCGAAGGGCCGTTCGGCGCATTCGAGGAGACGCTTGCGCCGGTGTTCGCCGGGCGCGAGCCCGACGTGACCGAGGAGAACCTGCAGTCGCGTGTTCGCGGGACGCTGCTGATGGCGTTGTCGAACAAGTTCGGTTGGCTTGTGCTCGCGACCGGCAACAAGAGCGAGCTTTCGGTCGGCTACTCGACGCTGTATGGCGATATGGTAGGCGGTTTCGCGCCTCTGAAGGACCTGCTCAAGACCCGCGTGTACGAACTTGCTCGTTGGCGCGACCGGGGCGGCGAAGTCATTCCTGCAGCGATCATCGACAAGGCTCCAAGCGCCGAACTCCGACCGGATCAGATCGATCAGGACTCGCTGCCACCCTACGACGTTCTCGACGCCGTTCTCGCTCTCTATGTAGAGCAGGACCGCTCGGTCGACCGGATCGTCGCCGATGGTCACGACCGGGCCACCGTCGAGCGCGTGGTCCGAATGGTCGACTCGGCGGAGTACAAGCGCCGCCAGGGGCCGATGGGCGTCAAGATCACGACGAAAGCCTTCGGCAAAGACCGCCGCGTTCCTGTCACGAATGGTTTCCGCGGATAGGGGGGTACATGGAGCCGTTCGATCTGCGCTATGTCGCTCCGGGTACGCCGGAGTACGAGCAGGCCAAGGGGATTCGCTACGAATGCCTGTATGGCGAATGGGGGCTTCCAGAAACACTCGTCGAGGACACCGACGGTCGCACATACGTTCACCTCGCTGCGGTCATCGACGAGCATGTCGTGGGCTACGCCCGGTTGCACCTTCAGGGCGGCGACAGCAAGCTCTTCCAGGTGTGCGTCACCGAGCGCTGGCGTGGCCACGGTATCGCACGGGCGCTCGTGCTGGAGCTCATCGGGCTGGCGCGCCGCCAGGGCCGCCGCCAGGTCTATCTGGACGCGCGCACACATGTCATCGGCATGTACGAGAAGCTCGGGTTTGCCGTTGAGGGAGATGAGTTCCTGTCTCCGCGCACCGGCACGCCGCACCGCGTCATGCGGCTGCTTATCAACCCTGCGTAGCCCGCCTCGGTCCGGACGAGCCGTCCAGGCGGGTAGAAAAGCGTCGACCGTTGCACTACCCTGGTCATGCGCTCAAGAGGGTTCGGGTGCGCGCCGCGCGCCCGTGAGGAGTCAGCAGTCCCGAGTCTTTGGAGGGGTATAAGATGCCGACCATTATCCGTGACCAGGTTCGTGTTCCTGCCGATGTACCGGCAGAAGCGCGGGAGACCTACATCGACAACTACATGGCCGCCACGCGCGGCACCGGTCGTCTCATGCTGTTTGCGTGCGACCAGAAGATCGAGCACATGAATGACGACTTCCACGGCGAGGGAATAGCTGCCGAGGACTCCGATCCCGAGCACCTGTTCCGCATCGGCTCGCAGGGCGTTTGCGGCATCCTTGCCGGACAGCGCGGCCTCATCGCCCAGTATGCCGCGGACTACCCGGACATCAACTACCTCGTGAAGATGAACAGCAAGACCCATCTCGTGAAGACCAAGCAGGAAGATCCCTACAGCCCGCAGCTCTACGACATCCAGGCCGCGTTCGACCTCGCCAACAATGGCGTGAACGTTGTCGGCGTCGGCTACACGATCTACCTGGGCTCCGAGTACGAGTCGCAGATGATGATCGAGGCTGGCCAGCTCATCGCCGAGGCGCACGCCGCAGGCATGATCGTTGTCTTGTGGCTGTACCCGCGTGGCACGGCTGTCGAGAACGAGAAGGACGCGCACCTCATCGCCGGCGCCGCCGGCGTGGGGCTCTGCCTCGGCTCGGACTTCGTGAAGGTCAACCCGCCCAAGGGCGACGACTCCGGTTCCTCGGCGGAGAAGCTCAAGGAGGCCTCCTCGGCTTGTGGGCGTACCGGTCTCGTGTGCGCCGGTGGCTCGACCGTCGACGCGAGGACCTTCCTCACGCAGCTCTGGGAGCAGATTCACGTGGGTGGCGCCAGCGGGAACGCCACGGGTCGCAACATCCACCAGCGCGAGCTGGGCGAGGCCGTGCGTCTGACCAAGGCGATCAGCGCGATCACCCTGGCAGACTACGACGCCGACCGGGCGCTCGCGGTCTTTGAGGGCACGCAGGACTTCACCGTCTAGGAGTCGTCGCCCGGTTGCGGCGGCGACGGCGGTTCACGTACACGCCAGAATGCGCGGCACCGCCCCGGACATCCCGGGCGGTGCCGCGATATGCTATACGGACGCATGTACCGAATGGATTGGGTGACATGTCGATCGCTGACTGGTTCAAGGCGCGAGAGGACCGCAAGTACACCGCCACCACGGGCCAGAAGACCGACGTGCCCGAAGGCGTGTGGACGAAGTGCACCGCATGCAAGCACATCATCTACGAGGGTGAACTGACCGAGAACCTTCGTGTGTGCCGACACTGCGGCCACCATTTCGAGCTCACCGCCGCTCAGCGGGTGGTGATGCTCGCCGATGAGGGCACGTTCGTGGAGTTCGATGCTGGCGTGACCTCTCTCGACCCGCTCGGCTTCGACGCGGTCAAGCCGTACACCCAAAGCATTTCCGTCGCCAAGGAGAAGACCGGCCTTGCTGAGGCGTTCGTCGTTGGCCGCGCACAGATGGGTGGGCACGCTGTCATCCTGGGCGCCATGGACTTCCGCTTCATCGCGGCGTCGATGGGTTCCGCGGTGGGCGAGAAGGTCGCGCGTGCGTTTGAGACCGCTTTGGCCGAGCGCCGCGCCGTGGTCATCACGGTTGCGTCGGGGGGTGCCCGCATGCAAGAGGGCATGCTCTCTCTCATGCAGATGGCAAAGACGAGCGCCGCCGCCGCGCGCCTCGCGGACGCGGGTCTGCCCTACGTCACGATCCTGACGCATCCCACCATGGGCGGCGTCACTGCGAGCTTCGCCGTCCTGGCCGACGTCATTCTGGCCGAGCCGGGCGCGCTCATCGGGTTCGCCGGCGAGCGCGTCATCGAGCAGACCATCCGGCAAAGGTTGCCGAAGGGCTTCCGCTCCTCGGAATTCATGCGTGAACATGGCATGGTCGACGATGTCGTGCCGAGAACAGAGCTTACCGACCGAGTGGGCCTGGTGCTCGAGTACCTGACGTCCCGCTCCGGTGGTGAGGTCGCATGAGTCACTTCGTGATGGAGTTCGAGCGGCCGCTCGCAGAACTCAGGGAGAAGCTCGCCGAGCTCAAGCGGATGGATCTGGCGTCTCAACCGGACCTTGCCGCCGAGATTGCGACGCTGGAAGAGCAGCTTGAGCGACTCCGCATCGAGACCTACGAAAACCTCACCCCGTGGGAGCGGGTGCAGATCAGCCGGCACCCGGAACGGCCCAAGATGCAGGACTATCTGCCGGCGCTGTTCACCGACGTCATCGAGTTGCACGGCGACAGGCTGTACGGCGACGACGAGGCGATCTTCGCCGGGCTGGCGACGATCGATGGACGGCGTTGCGTTGTCCTTGGCCACAGGAAGGGCAAGACGACCAAGGAGAACATCCGGCGCAACTTCGGCAGTCCGCATCCCGAGGGCTATCGCAAGGCGATGCGCGCGATGCGCCTGGCCGACAAGTTCGGGCTGCCGATCGTGAGCTTCATCGACACGCAAGGCGCATTTCCCGGCATCGAAGCCGAGGAGCGCGGCGTGGCATGGGCCATCGCGGAGTCACTCGCGCTTCTTTCGGGCTTGCGGGTGCCGGTCGTTGTCGTAGGAATCGGCGAGGGCGGCTCCGGCGGGGCGCTCGCCATCGGTTTTGGCGATCGGCTCATCATGCTGGAGAACGCGTACTACTCGGTCATCACGCCGGAAGCGTGCGGGTCGATCCTCTTCAAGGACTCGGCACATGCGCCGCAGGCAGCCGAGTGTTTGAAGATGACCGCTGAGGATCTCCTTGGCTTCGGTATTGTCGACGAGATCGTTCCGGAGCCGCTTGGAGGAGCACACACGGACGCCGCCGCCGTCATGGCCGATGTGCACGGTCGCGTGTCGTCGGCACTCGAGACGCTGTGCTCCCGTGATTCGGGCGAATTGGTCGAGGCGCGGTACCGAAGGCTGCGTTCGATCGGCGTTTGGGACGAGGGTACCGGGTAGGTAAAGGACACACGCTGCAACGTCATCCGAGGGGGTGTTTCGCTTGAGTGCCGCTTCTGACATCAAGCGGGTAGGGATTCTGTTTTCGGGAGGACCGGCGCCGGCTGCAAACGCGGTCATTTCCGCGGCGGTTTTGAGCTTTCTGAACGCCGGGATCGAAGTCATGGGCTTCTACGACGGCTACGAGAACCTCGAACGCTACTCGCCCGAGACTCCACTCGAGCGCGACAAGCACTACATCTGCCTGTGTCGGGATGATGTCTCGGTCATTCGCAACCGCAAAGACATCATCCTGCGGACGTCGCGAGCCAACCCCGGCAAGCCCGTGGCAAAGCTCGAAGACCTCGCTGATCCCGAGAAGAACTGCAAGCTCAAGGCCGTCTACGATGCGCTTGAGGCCTACAGCATCGACGCGCTGATCTCGATTGGTGGCGACGACACGCTCAAGACCGCCAACTACATCTACAAGATGCAGGAGCTGGCGCCGGAGGTGCGGCGGGTTCGCGTCGTCCATGTTCCAAAGACCATCGACAACGACTACTACGGTATCGACTGGACGTTTGGGTTCTTCTCGGCAGCACATTACGCAGCGGCCGAGATCCGCAATCTGGGTGCGGATGCGCGTTCCACGAAGGTCTGGTACGTGCTCGAGATCATGGGGCGCAAGGCCGGCTGGCTCACGTACGCGTCCGGCATCGCCGGCGAGGCCACGCGGATCATGTCGGTAGAGGATTTCGACGGGCATTTCGATCTCGATGCCGCTGCAGCCGAGCTGGCGAGTCTCATGGAGGCCCGCGTGAAGGACGGCCGGGAGCACGGCGTCATCTGCATCGCCGAAGGACTCGCGGACAAGCTGCCGGATTCCCAGCGTCCGCAGGAGACCGACGAACACGGCAACATCGTTCTCGGTGTGGCACAGGTCGGGAAGATGTTGGCGAAGGCGCTGGAGGCGAAGTACAGAAGCGACACGGGACACTCCATCAAGGTCCGACACAAGCAGGTCGGCTACGAGGCCCGCTGCGCGGAGCCCAGCGCATTCGACGTGCTCCTTGGCACGCAGCTTGGTACGGGGGCATGTCGCGCGCTGGTTGACGAGGGCCTGACGGGTCACATGGTCAGTGTCGAGAACCAACTTCAGCTCAAGTACGTTCCATTCGGCGATCTGGTCGACCCGGATACGCTCAAGACAAGGATCCGTTTCATCGAGCGGGACAGCGACTTCTACAAGCTCGCGCGCGCGCTGGAGTACCAGAAGCTCGAGCACCCGAGTGCCGAGTGCTAGCCGAGTGTCGGGAGATGGCGTGACGTACGGGTACGCCGGAAAGCTGCTCTACGTCGACCTGGCGGCGCGCACCACGCGCGTCGAGCCCCTTGCCGAGGAGATGGCACGCCAGTTCATCGGCGGCCGTGGCCTGGGGGCGCGGTTGCTCTGGGATCTCATGCCCCCGGGCACCGACCCGCTCGCGCCGGAGGCGCCCCTCATCTTCGCGACAGGCCCGCTGACCGGCACGAAGGCGCCGACCTCCGGGCGCTTCTCGCTCACCGGCCGCTCGCCGCTGACCGGGACGATTCTCGACACCAACTGCGGAGGTGCGTTCGGAGTGCGGCTCAAGGCCGCCGGCTTCGACGCGCTTGTCGTGACCGGTCGTGCCGAGGAGCCCACGGTGGTGCGCATCGACTCCGGTGGTGTCGCGTTCGAGACCGCCGGTGAGCTGTGGGGCGCGGGAGTCGCCGCGTCCACGACAGCTCTCATCGGCGACACGCGTGCCACGAGCGTGGCACTCATCGGAGCAGCGGGAGAGAATCTCGTGAAGCTCGCCACCATCATGGTGGACGGCAAGCGTGCGCTCGGCCGTGGTGGCATGGGCGCCGTCATGGGTTCGAAGAACCTGAAGGCGATCGTGGCGAGCGGAGAGGGACGACCTGCGGTCGCACGCCCCGACGACCTCGACTTCTTCCTCTACGAGGTCAACAAGACACTGTCGGCCAACCCGGTCACGAGCCGTGCGCTTCCGGCGTTCGGGACCGCGATGCTTGTGGGTGTCCTTGGCAAGCGCGGGCTGATGCCGGCGGACAACTTCCGCGCCGCTGCGGGCGAGATGGCCGAGTCGCTTTCCGGCGAGCGACTTGCCGAGGAGTTCCTGGTGCGCCGGAGCGGCTGCTGGGGCTGTCCCATCCAGTGCGGCCGGCAGACGAAGACCGCGCATGGCGAAGGCCACGGCCCGGAGTATGAGACGATCTGGGCGCTCGGCGCGAACCTGGGCATCGGCGACTTGGAGACGGTGGTCGAGCTCAACTACCTATGCAACGAGCTCGGGCTCGACACGATCTCGACCGGCGGGACGGTCGCGTGCGCGATCGAGCTCGCCGAGGCAGGCGCCGCCCCGGGTCCTACGCGAGGCGACGGAGCAGCGGTCGAGGCGGCGATTCGCGCGCTGTCTGCCCGCGACGGCGATCTCGGCGAGCAGATGGCCGAAGGCAGCAGGGCGCTCGCGGTCGCGCACGGGATGCCCGACGCCGCGATGCAGGTGAAGGGGCTCGAACTGCCCGCCTACGATCCTCGCGGGATGCAGGGGCAGGGCCTCGGCTACGCCACGAGCAACCGCGGCGGGTGCCATCTGCGCGGCAACATGGTCGGGTTCGAAGTACTTGGCACGCCCAAGCTGGTCGATCGCGACGCCGTGGGTGGCAAGGCGGGGCTGCTGATCGTCGCGCAGCACCTTGGCGCGGTGCTCGACTCTCTGTCGCTGTGCAAGTTCTCGAGCTTTGCGCTCTCCGAGGAGCACTACGCGCGGCTGCTGACCGCCGTGACCGGCATCGAGGTGGGCGGACAGGATCTGCTGCGGGCGGGGGAGCGCATCTGGAATCTCGAGCGCGCCTTCAATCTGCGAGAGGGCATCACCGCTGCCGACGACAGGCTGCCTGCGAGGCTGCTTGAAGACCCGAACGCGGCGGGTGAGGTCGTCGATCTCGTGCCGATGCTTGCGGAGTACTATCGGTTCAGAGGTTGGGACGAATCCGGCGTACCGACTTCTCGCAAGCTCGCGCAACTCGACCTGGAGTGGACGGTCGAAAGCGACTCTGCGGGTCCGACAGCCGGTCAGGAGGCCTGATGTACGAGGATTTCGAACGCGTGGGGCGCGACCTGTTCCTGTCGGGCGCGATATCGAGTCACGGTGGCAACATGTCCGTGCGCGTCGGGGACCGGATGATGATCACCCGGCGGGGTTCGATGCTCGGGCGTCTGCAGCCGGCCGACATCATAGAGACTGCGCTCGACCACGACGATTCCGAGGTTGCCCTCGCATCCACCGAGATCGTCGTGCACCGCGCCATCTACGCCAAGACGAACGCACTTGCGATCGTGCACGCGCATCCCGCCCACACGATCATGCGATCGCTGGTCGACGACGAGATCGTCCCGATCGATTCCGAGGCGAGCTACCTGCTGCACAAGGTGCCGGTGTACGCGCTCTCGCTCACGGCGGGATCGAGCGAGGTGGCCGAGGTAGTCTCCGATGCGCTCGTCGACTACAAGTGCGTCCTGCTCCGTGGGCACGGCCCGTTCGCCATCGGCACGGTGCTCGAGGAGGCGTTCCAGTGGGTAAGCTGTCTGGAGGTAGCCTGCAAGATCCTGAACCTGCGGGACTCGCTCGGCCTTCCGGTCAAGGAATACCGCGAGCACGGTGAGGAGTACGGGAAGTGGTAGACGACTCCGGCGTGAACAACCCCTCCGGTAAGCCGGAGCACGCGGATCGCCCCCTGCCCCGCTCTCTGCTTGAAGACGTGGTGGGTGCCGAGGCCGAGTTCCTAGCAGGCACGCGCCAACACTCCGATAACGTCGAAAGCGCGGTCCGCATCTTCCTCGAGTTCCTGCGCGGGTTCGAGTTCCTGTCGCTCGACCGGCCGTGTGTGACCGTCTTTGGCTCGGCGCGTTTCCACGAGGGGCATCCGTACTACGAAGTCGCCCGCAACGTCGGACGACAGCTGGCCGAGGCGGGCTACTGCGTCATGACCGGCGGGGGACCGGGCATCATGGAGGCCGCCAACCGCGGTTGCCAGGAGGCCGGCGGTCTGTCCATCGGCGCGAACATCCACCTGCCCAAGGAGCGGCAGCCCAACTCCTACGTCGACCGCTGGGTCGAGTTCGAGCACTTCTTCGTGCGCAAAGTGATGCTCGTGAAGTACTCGTGCGCGTTCATCGTGATGCCGGGCGGATTCGGCACCCTGGACGAGGTCTTTGAGACCCTCACGCTCATGCAGACCGAGAAGATCACGTTCTTCCCGGTGGTGGCGGTGGGCAAGGAGTTCTGGCAGCCGATGATCGACTTCTTTCGCGATCGCCTAGTTGCTGAGGGCACGATCGCGCCGTCCGACCTCGATCTCATCCACGTGACGGACTCGGTTGAAGACGCGGTCGCCTTCATCGAAGAGCACCCGCACGGCTGCAATCAAGACGCGGGGTAGGGGCTACATCCACATAGAGCCGAGCCCGGCACGGATGTCTGCAGTGGTGACTCGTCCCGCCGCGCCAGCTGCGGTTTCGGGTTCACCCGCATCCGGTTGCGCCTGCACCGACCTGAAGAGGGACGCCACGCCGTCGGTCACGAACCGGCTTCGCTGCGCGTAGCCGTGGGGGTCGGCGCGTCCGAACGGCTGCGTGTAGTACCGCAGCGGGTAGGTGACGTAGAGGTCGTCTCGCGCGCGGGTACACGCGACGTACATGAGGCGGCGCTCCTCCTCGATCTCCTCGGGGGAGCCTGTGACCATGTCCGAGGGGATGTTGCCGTCGGCGGCGTGTATCACGTAGACGACGTCGAATTCCAGCCCTTTCGCGGAATGCATTGTGGAGAGGATGAGGAAGTCCTCGTCGAGCAGGGGAGGACCGGCGAGTTCCTGGGTGTAGGCGGGTGGGTCGAGTGCGAGCTCGGTGAGCAGCCGCTGCCGGTCGGGGTACTTGGATGCCATCGACTCGATCTGCTCGATGTCGCGCAGGCGTGCGTCGGCGTTGTCGTAGCGCATCTCCAGTAGCGGTGCGTAGAAGACCCGGACGGCGTGGACTTGGGAAGCGAGGTCGCCGGGCTCCGAGCTGGACAGCCCGCGCATGAGAGTGACGAATCCGGGCCAGGCGCCTCTTGCGGCTTCCGGCGCCTGCCAGCCGACCCACGTCTCGAAGTCGCAGCCGGTTCCGGCGAGCGAGTGCATGAGACCTGCGGCCGTGCGCGGGCCGATGCCGGGGAGCAGCTGGAGTGCGCGCAGGCCCGCGGTCTCGTCGCGGGGGTTCTCGGCCAGGCGCAGGAACGCGGTGAGGTCTTTGACGTGCGCCATCTCGATGAAGCGCAGCCCGCCGTACTTGATGAAGGGAACGTTGCGCCGGGACAGCTCGATCTCGAGCGCCGCGGAGTGATGCCCGGCGCGGAAGAGCACGGCCTGTTCGCGAAGCAGAGTGCCCCGCTCGCGGTGTTCGAGAATCGCGTCGATGACGTAGTCGGTCTGCTCGACCTCGTCGCGGCAGGACACGAGTACCGGGCGCGTGCCGCCGTCGCGGTCGGTGTGCAGCGTCTTGTCGCGACGCTCGGTCGCCTCGGCGATGAGCGCGTTGGTGGCATCGAGGATCGGAGCTGTGGAGCGGTAGTTGCGCTCGAGGGTGAGCACGGTGGCTCCGGGGAAGCGCTGCTCGAAGTCGAGGATGTTGCGCACCGTGGCCGCGCGGAAGGAATAGATGGACTGCGCGTCGTCGCCCACCGCCGTCACTCCGGTTCCGTCCGGACGCAGCAGTGAGAGGATCTCCGCCTGGAGCACGTTGGTGTCCTGGTACTCGTCGACCAGCACGTGGTCGAAGCGATCGCGCACCCGTGTTCCGGCCTCCGAGGCGAGCAGCCCGTGCCAGAACACCAGCAGGTCGTCGTAGTCGAGGACCTGCTGCGACTCCTTGCGGTCGGTGTAGGCGGCGAAGAGGCGGCCGAGGTCTTCTTCGGCATCGCGGCACCAGGGGAAGCGGGT
The DNA here is from genome assembly GCA_030682655.1 of Actinomycetota bacterium. Taxonomy (NCBI): domain Bacteria; kingdom Bacillati; phylum Actinomycetota; species Actinomycetota bacterium. The sequence goes on from JAUXNU010000062.1 coordinate 26,541, forward strand.
TGCAAGCACGTGTGCGAGCGGTTCGCGCGCGTTGACGCATCGCGAGTAGATGTCGAAGCACGTGGACTTCTGGGGGAACCGCTTGCCCGCGGTTCCGAGCCCGAGCTCGGTCCGGCATACGTGCATGAGGTCCTCGCCGTCGCCACGGTCCAGGATGGTGAAGTCCGGCTCGAGGCCGATGTCGCGACCATGCAGGCGGAGCAGGCGCGATGCGGCGGCGTGGAAGGTGCCGCCCCAGACGTTCGCGCCGGAGGTGGCAGTGCGCCGCGCCGTCTCGGTCGGCTCGCCAAGGAGACCCGGCGGCTTCAGCAGCGCGTCCACGCGGCGCAGCATCTCGGCGGAAGCTCGTCGCGTGAACGTCAGCAGGAGGATGCGGCCGGGGTCGACACCGCGTGCGATCAGGAAGGCAACCCGGTGGGCGAGGGTGGCAGTCTTGCCGGTTCCCGCTCCTGCTACGACCAGCAGCGGCCCGCCTTCGTGCGAGGCTGCGGCCCGCTGCTGTGGGTTGAGCGCGGTCAGGATCTCCTTGGCAGGGCGCGGTGCGGCGGCGGTGTGCGTGTCGGGCATGGGAGACCTCCGCGATTGAGCGCTTGAGGATACGAACGCGTGTTCGTAGCGTACACGTGTTCGCCTCGAGACGGCAACCCCGCCGAGGGGAACCTTCTGGGAAGGCGATGTGGACTGGAGGCGATGTGGACGAGCGGGCGATGAGCGGCAAGCGGATTGTCAGCGTCTACATCGCCACGAGCGCGCTCTTCACGCTGGCCACATCACTCATCTGGGGCGTGAACACGCTCTTTCTACTCGGAGCCGGTCTCGACATCTTTCACGTGATGCTCGTGAACGCCGCATTCACCGCCGGACAGGTCGTGTTCGAAGTCCCGACCGGAGTCATCGCGGATACCATTGGGCGCAAAGCGTCCTTCCTGCTCGGAATCGGCATCCTGTTCGTCTCGACGCTGCTGTACGTGGGTTCTGCGAGACACGAATGGGGACTCTGGGCGTTCATCGGCGCATCGGTACTGATCGGTTTCGGGTTCACATGCCAGACTGGAGCGGTTGACGCGTGGCTCGTGGATGCGCTGGATCATGTGGGCTACGACCGACCACGCGAGCAGGTCTTCGCGCGCGGCGGCATGGTGTTCGGAATCGCGATGCTCGTGGGTACGCTCGCGGGCGGGTTCCTTGGCCAGGTCGATCTTGAGCTGCCGTACCTGGTGCGCGCAGGAACGTTGCTCGCCGCCTTCGTCGTGACGTTCGTGATGATGCACGAGATCGGGTTTGAGCCGAGGCCGCTCAAACTGTCGCGGTTCGGCGCCGAAACGCGGACGATTCTCGACGCGGGTACACGATATGGTTGGCGGAGTCCGGTCGTGCGACCACTCATGTTCGTGTCGGCGGCGCAGGGGTTGTTCATGCTGTACTTCTTCTATGCGTCGCAGCCGTACGCGCTTCAGCTCCTTGGGCGGCCGGACCTTGTTTGGGTCGCCGGCGCGGTCACGGCGTTCTTTGGGCTGGCCAGCGTAGTCGGAAACGCGCTCGTCGGGCGCGTGACAACGACGTCGTGGGGGCGCGTTCCTGTGCGACTGCTCGCGGGGGGAGCGGTGGCGAACGCGGTCGGCGTTGCGGCGCTGGGCGTGCTCGGTGTTCTAGCGCCGGAAGGGGGCAGCCCCGTGGCCTTTGCGGTGATGGTGCTGCTGTTCGGGCTCTTCGGCGTCGTGTCGGGTGTGATGGGTCCCGTGCGACAGGCGTTCCTCAACGAGCACATCCCGTCGGCGCAGCGGGCAACGGTGTTGTCGCTGGATTCGTTCTTTGGCGATGTGGGAGGCTCGATCGGGCAGCCTGGATTCGGGTGGATAGCCCGCACGTTCTCGATCCCGGTCGGGTATCTCGTGGGAGCGCTGGCCATGGGGTTCGCGTGGCCGCTGTATCGACTTGCGGGAAGGTCGGCCAAGGAGGATGCAAGGCCGTAGGTGCAAAGGTGCAGGTGCGTAAGGCTTACGTGTCTCGCGTTGGCTTACGCAGACTGCATAAGTCCTTACCACGGCAAACAGAAGACGACGTAGTGACTGTAATCGCTGGAAGAAGTACCCTCTTACACAGCAGAAGTCTGCCCGACACGACATCTCTCGCAGACTGCAGAATCCTTGTTAGCTTGGATTCATTGAGACGTTGGAGTCTAGTGAGCACGGTCCGTCTGCATCCGGTCGACACGGGGAGGGGTCGGAATGGACGTAGCCCGCTGCGCGGCGTGCGGAGACCAGCTGATTGAGGAGAAGTCGTTCTGCGCATCCTGTGGAACTGTCGTGAACCCTTCGCCGTTCGCCGACCCGGTCGCTTCGCCGGCTCCTGCCGCCGTCCGAAACGTGCCCAAGCCCAAGACCAGTTGGATCGTGGCCGGTGTCATCCTGGCGATCGTTCTCGCCGGAGGCTCAATCGGAGGCGTAGTCATGGCGCAGAACCGCGCAGCAGAGAGGTCTGCCGCCACGCGAGCGTCTAGGCTCGGGGAGCTGAAGAGCCTCTACGCGGCGGCCGTGGCCGTTGAGTCTGCTTCGGAGGTGGGTGTCAACTACAGCGACTACGGTCGCCTCGTGCGAGAGGCCGCAGCAGCACTTGCAGTGTATGAGCCCAAGGACGCGGACGCCAAGGCAGTAGCAGCGGACCTCGGCGCCGCGATCGACTTCTACAAGTCGGCGAACGATGTGTGGGCCATCAAGTTCGATGACTCTCCAGCGGTCGCCTTCACTGACTTCAAGGCGGAGCATCCAGAGCTTGACGCTAAGCTGGAGCTCGCCGGCGGTTACGTCGACAACGCAATCCAGGAGTACTGGGCAAAGGCCGCGATTGAGATGGATGCTGCTCGCAAGGGCCTTTCGGACTACGACAACAGCGGGAAGCGCTGACCAAGCTAACCAGCGGATCGAGCGGACGGCGTAAGGTCGTCTCGGATGAGAGCGCACGTCCGCCGCTCATCCGCAATGCGTTCGGCAGACGGATCACTCTCCGCGAAGACCATGGATATGGTGGGTGACCTGCGAGCCTCAGTCTCCGGACTCCCCCTCGGCGCACGGTCTGACGCATGGAGCGGATCGCGCCTCGATACGTCCGCTCTTCGCAGACGCGGTCGGCGCGGGCTTTCCGGCGGCCGGGGATCGCCGGACACGGCGGCGGGGAGAGCGCGAGCGGCACGGAGCGGACAGTCCTCGCACACGCTGGCGCGTCCACCTGGGACCAAGGTCGTCCTCCTGTGCACCGCTCTCGCCGCATCCGGATCCACACATCCCGTGCGCGCATGCTCTCGCCGGACCTGCGAGGTCCGATCCCCCGACTCTCCTTCGGCGCATGGTTTCACACATGGGCGGTCGGGAGGGCGGGGAGTCGATCTCCGCACAGCCGTGGTGGACGAAGGCTCCTTGGCGATCGAGACCCGCGAGACACGGCAGCGAGGCGTGCGCATTGCGGGAGCGGAGTGGTCGGCCCTGTGATCCCGGAGCGCATCGACCTGGGGGCAAGATCGTCTCTTGGTGCATCGCTCTGGACGGCTACCGCCGTCCTTCCCGCTCGCCGAACCAGCGCGTCAACCTGACAAACCTCGGCGATGGAGCTACGCTTCTTACGAGGCCTCGTCGGCCTCGGTCTGCAGGTTACGCGCACTACGTTAGATTCAATCCCGCCTCCCCTGATGTCAGCCCGCGCGGGTACAATCGTCGTATACGAGTCTTCGGGTCTACGAGGTGGTCATCATGACGGTCGACGAGATCATGCGAGAAGCAATGACGCTCGACGCTGAGACGCGCGCTTCCATCGCTCATGAATTGCTGTCCAGCCTTGAGTCTCTGTCAGAGAGCGAGGTCGAGCGTCTCTGGATTGCTGAGGCCAGGCGCCGCAGCGCTGATGTGAAGGCCGGACGGGCGCAGACTTTCCCGGCGAACGAGTCGCTGACCCGCGCACGCGCCAATCGGTAGACTCCGTGATTCTCAACATCCACGAGGACGCAGACCGCGAGCTCAATGACGCAGCGGACTACTACGACGCGGAAAGCCTCGGACTCGGCACAGCGTTCCTCGATCAACTCGATGACGGGTATCAGCGAATCCTAGAGAATCCGCATGCGGCGGCGGAGATCGACCCCGATATCAGGAAGCTCGTCCTCGCGAAGTTCCCCTACAACCTGATCTACGAGATCGATGGTGATGTCGTCTTGATTCTCGCCGTTGCGCACCAGAGACGCAGGCCCCATTACTGGCGTGAACGCCGGGCGGGATGAATCTAACCCCGGCATCGAGCCGTCTTCGCGCTTCTTCGGCTACCATGACAGTTGTTGGGCGCGGCTCATGCCGTAACACGTTAGGCGAGAGTCCGAGTCGGCGGTTCGATGCGCCCAGTCGAAGCGATCGAAGCCCCGCAGCGTGTCGAACCTCTTCGCCTCTGGGAAGAAGATCGCGGGCCCTTCTGGGCCAATTCGCTACTGAGCGATGAAGCCGCCGTCTACGGGCATGTTGATGCCAGTCACGAATGAGGCGTCGTCCGTGCACAGCCATACGACCGCGGCGGCGACTTCCTCGGGCTTGCCGAGGCGGCCGACCGGCTCCGTTGCCGTGAAGGCCTTGATCGCCTCGGGATCGCCGCCAGTGAACCGGTCGATCATCGGGGTCTGGATGACGCCCGGGCACACCGAGTTCACGCGGATGTTCGCCGTGGCGTAGTCCAGCGCGATCTGCTTGGTGAGGCCGTTGACGCCGTGCTTGGAAGCCGTGTACGCGGGGATCCCCGCGAAGCCGACGAGGCCCGCGACCGAGGCCGTGTTCACGATGACGCCGCCGCCCTGCTTCAGGAACTGGGCGATCTCAGCCTTGCAACAGAGAAACACGCCGGTTAGGTTGATCGCGATGGTGCGGTCCCAGTTCTCCTCGGTGCAGTCGCCGCAGGGTCCCAGTACGCCCTCGATGCCGGCGTTGTTGTGGGCACAGTCGAGCTTCCCGTACACCTCGACCGCCTTGGCGATCAGCGCGCTCACGTCGGCCGCCTTGGAGACGTCCGCCCGGACGAAGACGGCCTCGCCACCGGCCTCCTTGATCATGCTCACGGTCTCCTCGCCCGCATCGACCGTGACGTCCGAAACCACGACCTTCGCTCCTGCTCTCGCGAACGCCAGAGCGCTCTGGCGACCGATCCCTGACGCCGCGCCGGTCACGAGAGCGACCTTGTTGTCTAGTGCACCCATGTCTACTCCTTCCTTCGTTGCCCTTCGGGCAACCACTTGGGAAACACGGTGTATACCCTGGGATGAGCGTCGGCAAACCCGGCGCTCATCCCAGGGCTTGCCGACCCAGCCGAAGCCGCCGTCGCAGGTGACGCCAACAGACTGGGCGGACTCGCCCCCCATACCGCATGACGGGTTGAACGTCCCGGGAGCGCATTGGGCAGGCCGGTCACTGGACCTCGCCGAACAACCGCATCGAGCAGACTGGGCGCCCCCGAGGTACTCTCGATGGGAAGCCGCGTGGAGCGCCCAGCAGCTCATGCGGACGTTCGGCTGACGGGCTACTCTCCGTGAAGACCATGACTATGGGGGGTGACCTGTGAGCCCAGGTCTCCGGATTCCCCTTCGGCGCAAGGTCTGACGTATGGAGCCGGTCGCGCCTTGAAGCATCCCCTCGGCGCGGGCG
>JAUXNU010000063.1 GCA_030682655.1 Actinomycetota bacterium
ACGCTCACCGTGATCGCGACGGCGGTGCGCAACATCGAGCGCATCCATGGCCACGGCATCGACCCCGATACCATCCCGCTCGACGACGAGAAGACCTTCGATCTGCTACGCCGAGGAGACACGTCGGGTGTCTTCCAGGTGGAGTCGCCGGGAATGCGCGCGCTGCTGCGCGACATGAAGCCCACGGCGTTCGCCGACATCGTGGCGCTGCTCGCGCTCTATCGCCCCGGACCGCTCAAGTCCGGCATGGTGAAGGACTTCGTCGATCGCAAGCACGGTCGCAAGCAGGTCACGTACTACGACGACCGGCTCAAGCCCATCCTGGAGGAGACCTACGGTACGGTGGTCTACCAGGAGCAGGTCATGAGCATCGCCATGACGATGGGCGGGTTCTCCGCAGCAAAGGCGGACAAGCTGCGCAAGGCGATGGGCAAGAAGCAGCGCGACGTCCTCGACAAGCTGAAGGACGCCTGGGTTGAGGGTGCGGCGGCGAACGACTACGATCCGGGGCTTGCAGCTCGCATGTGGGCAGATATCGAACCGTTCGCGGAGTACGCGTTCAACAAGAGCCACTCGGCGGCATACGGGCTGCTCACGATGCAGACCGCCTACCTGAAGGCCCACTACCCGCTCGAGTACATGGCCGCTGTGCTCACGTCCTACACGGGCAAGACCGAAGCGATCGTGAAGTACGTCGCCGAATGCAACAGGAGCGGTATGCATGTGCTGCCGCCTGACGTGAACTCCTCGGGACCTGACTTCACGGCGGTCGAGGACGGCATCCGTTTCGGCCTCGCCGGAATCCGAGGGGTGGGCGAGGGAGTCGTCGAATCGATCGTTGCCGCTCGCACCGAGGGCGGACCGTTCACGTCGCTGCAAGACTTCTGCGCCCGCGTGGACCTGAGGCTCATCAATCGCAAGACGCTCGAGGCACTCGTGAAGGCCGGAGCATTCGACTCGACGGGCTACACGCGCAAGCATCTTTGGCACATGGTCGAGCGCGAAGGCGTGGCCGAGGCCGCTCTGAAGCGGCAGCGTGACGCGGAGAACGGCCAGGTCTCGATGTTCGATATGTTCGCCGAGGAAGACCTCGGATTCGCCGAGGACGTTCCCGCGCCAAACGACGACGAATGGGACAAGAAGTTCAAGCTGGCGAACGAGAAGGAGATGCTTGGCATCTACGTCTCCGACCACCCTTTGAGCGGCATCGCCGACCTCGTTCGCGCGGCATCGGACCACTCTCTCGGAGATGTGGACGAACTCGCCGACGGCACGACGGGATGGTTCGCCGGCATTCTCGCGAGCGTGGATCGCCGTCCCACCAAGAAGGGCACGATGATGGCGATCGTTACCCTGCAAGATCTTGAGGACAACATCGAGGCGGTTCTGTTTCCTCAGGTTTACGAGAAGAACCGCGACGCGATCTTGGAGGATTCGGTTCTGCGGTTCAAGGCGAGACTCGAAGACTCGGACCGCGGCAAGAAACTCATAGTCTCCGAGGTGCAGCCGTTCGACGGGACTACGTTCGATCGGGCGCCGGGCACGGTCGTCGTCGAGACCGATGCCGCTACGTTCGGCAACGGGCGAGCCGACAAGCTGAAGGAGATCTTGGCGCACTACCCCGGCAAAGACACCCTCGAACTGCACATCACGGCTTCACAATCGACCAAGGTCTGGAAGTGCGGAGCGGTAGACCGGTTCGCAGCAGGCCTCCATGCCGAGCTCATGGAGCTCTTCGGGGGAAGCGCGATTCGCGAAGCCGGGTGAGGATCCGGCGGTATCCTGTTTGCGCGGTTGACAGGATGCCTGTGTTTGCTACACTACTCTAGCACTCTACTGTGATGGAGTATTGGAGACGCCGGTATGAGACCGATGACACCGAGAGGGTTTCGCGACGCTCTGCCGCAGGAAGCGGCGGAGCGAGAGCGCATTTCCTCGGTCATGTCCGAAGTGCTTGAGTCGTGGGGCTACGGACGTGTGGAGACCCCCGTTGTCGAGGACTATGCCGTGCTGGAGCGTGGCGCGGGAGCGTCGCTGGAAGGGACTGCATTCCGGCTCTTTGACGCCGATGGTCGCCTGCTGGCCCTGCGCCCCGAGATGACGGTCCCGATCGCGCGGCTCGTCGCGTCCCGGCTTGCGGGAGAGTCCGGGACGAAGCGCCTTCGCTATGTCGCGGATGTCTTCCGCGAGCAAGCATCGTTGCGGGGTCAGTTGCGTCAGTTCACGCAGGTGGGCGTCGAGCTCATCGGCGAGGCGGGACCTGCGGCCGATGCCGAGGTCATCGCGGTGTTCGTCGAGGCGCTCGAGGCCACAGGACTGCGGGAGTTCACAGTCGGAGTGGGGACGGTCGCGGTGCTACGCTGCGTGATCGAGGCGGCCGGGATGGAGCTTGCGTGGAACGACGCGGTTCTTCGAGCGGCCCACGAGCGCAATCTTGTCGCCATCGACGAGCTTGCGGTGCAGCCCGGGGTTCCGGCGAGCGTTGCCAGCGCACTCTCGGGCGTGCCGAGGGTACGCGGCGGTCGGGAGGCCATCGACGCGTGTCGCGAACTGGTCGCCGGCTGCGGTGGTTCTGACCTGCTCGACGAACTCGCCGAGACATGGGACCTGCTTGCAACTCTGGGCGTGGACAGTCGTGTTTCGCTGGACTTCGGCATCATGCGTTCGTTCGACTACTACACGGGCGTCGTCCTGGAGGTCTACGCGCCCGGCATCGGCCTGGCGATCGGTGGAGGGGGCCGCTACGACGGCGTTCTTGCGGAGTTCGACGCCCCCGCACCGGCGGCCGGATTCGCCGTCGGGCTCGAACGCCTCCACATCGCGCTCGCCGAGCAGGGCGCCGAGCCCGCCGTGCGGCGGCTCGACGCCCTGCTCGGCGGCTCCGCGAGCGAAGCGTTCCCGGCGGCTGCGCGGCTGCGGTCCGCGGGCTGGCGCGTGCGGCTCGCGATCGGCACGTGCGGCCCCGAACTCGCGCGCGAGGCCGCGGCCGCATGCGCGGTCGAGGCGTTGCTCGTCGCCGATGGTCGCATCCTGCGCCTCGACCGCGCCGGCGAGCGGGTGGCCCCGCTCGCCGAGCCGCTCCCAGCGCCGCCGTCGCTCGCGGACGCGATCGGGGGTGAGGGCCTGTGATCGCGCGCAGGTCGACAGCGGCGGCGGACGGCGGCTCGAGCGCTCGGCTCCGGGTAGCCGTCCCCAAGGGCGCGCTCTTCGCCGACTGCGTCTGCGTGCTCATCGCTGCGGGTATCGACGTTGGCGGACTTGCGGACCCGGGGCGTCAGTTGATCGTCCGCACCGACGAGGTGGAGTTCGTCATCGGCAAGCCGACCGACATTCCGGTCTATGTCGCGTACGGCGCTGTCGACGTCGGTATCGCGGGCAAGGACGTGCTGGTAGAAGCCGACCTCGACGTGGTGGAGATGCTCGATCTCGGATTCGGCGCTTGCCGGTTCGTCGTGGCAGAGCCCGAGGAAGCCTCGGCGACCATCGAGGAGCACTACCGTCACCTCGGCGTGATCCGTGTCGCGACCAAGTACCCGCGCATCGCGGAGAGCTACTTCGCGCGGCGCGGGGTGCAGGTCGAGATCGTCAAGCTCAATGGCAACATCGAGATCGCACCGCTGATCGGCATTGCGGATCAGATCGTGGACATCACCGCCACCGGGACCACGCTGCGGGAGAACCGTATGCGCATTGTGGATGACGTGCTGGACTCCTCGGCGCGATTCGTCGCGAACCCGGTGAGTTTGCGGACGGTGTCCGGACGCGTTACCGAACTGGCACGGCGCTTGTCAGAGGTGGGGCTACAATAGTCGGGGTCAGGCGCCCCGCGTCGGACCCCCCAGCTGCGGGGCCGCGGGGCCGCAGGCGAGAGAGAGGCACCACACGACATGATGCGACGAATCGAGCTGAAGCGCGGAGAGCGGCTGACCGACGAGTCCCTCGCCCGTTCGGGCGGGGTCGACGCCGAGATCATCTCCTCGGCGGCGCGAATCGTCGATGACGTTCGCGCACGGGGCGATAGGGCGCTTCTCGAGTACACGGCGCGATTCGACGGCGTGGAACTGACCGACATTCGGGTCTCCGTCGAGGAGATCGAGGCCGCTGTAGCGGCCGTCGGCGAGGACTTCCTCGACGCCATCGCCATCGCCGCCGGCGCCATCGAGGACTTCCACAGCAGGCAGGTGCCGCAGTCCTGGTTCACCACCCAGGAGGGAGGCATCTTCCTTGGCCAGAAGGTCACGCCTCTTTCGCGCGTGGGCATCTACGTGCCCGGCGGACGGGCCTGCTACCCGTCCAGCGTGCTCATGAGCGCCATTCCCGCGCAGGTGGCAGGGGTCGAGGAGATCGCGATGGTCGTTCCGCCAGCAGCGGACGGAAGCGTCGATCCGCACACGCTTGCGGCGGCCGCCGAAGCCGGCATCGAGGAGATCTACAAGGTCGGCGGCGCACAGGCCATTGCCGCGCTCGCATACGGTACCGACACCATCCCGCGTGTCGACAAGGTGGTCGGTCCGGGCAATGCATACGTGACCGCTGCCAAGAAGCTCGTGATGGGCGACTGCGGCATCGACATGCTCGCGGGTCCGAGCGAGGTTCTCGTGCTTGCCGATGACACCGCCGTGCCTGCGTTCGTCGCCATCGACCTCATGGCCCAGGCCGAGCACGACCCGCGTGCCGCGACCTACCTCGTGACCACCGATCCCGGGCTTCCCGACGCCGTGAACGAGGCGCTTGACGCGCTGCTCGCGGAGTCGCCGCGTGGCGACATCACGCGCCAGTCGCTCACCGACAACGGCGTGGTCGTGGTCTGCCCCGATATCGTCGCGGCGCTCGATACGGTCGACCTCATCGCACCCGAGCACCTGGAGATCCAGATGGCCGATCCTTTCGAGATCCTCGGCTCGATCCGCAATGCGGGCGCGATCTTCCTTGGACCATGGACGCCCGAGTCGGTCGGTGACTACGTTGCCGGCCCGAACCACGTGCTTCCCACCGGCGGCACCGCTCGCTTCTCGAGCCCGCTGTCTGTCGACGACTTCGTCAAGAAGTCGAGCGTGCTCTCGTACTCGTACGAGGCGCTCGTCATGGACGGACCGGTAGCGATGACGATCGCCGATCGCGAGGGGCTGTGGGCGCACAGCGCCGCGGTAGCCCTGCGCCTCGACGCGATGGATGATCTGGCCGAGGAACTCGCAGATTACGACGACGCGGACGACGACGCGGACGCCGGCGGTGATGCGTAGTGGACCGCATCCGCCCGGCACGTCCCGAGCTCGAGTCGCTCGTCCCGTACGACGCCAAGGACATCAAGGCCGAAGTCGTTCTGGCGAGCAACGAGCACTCCGACAACCTCCCCACGGAAATAAGGGAGTGGCTCGCAGAACGGCTGCCGAGATTCCCGTTCAACCGCTACCCCGACCCGACCGCGAAGGAGCTGCGCAAGCTCATCGCCGAGGCCAACGGGCTTGAGTCAAGCAACGTGCTCGTGGGCAACGGCGGAGACGAGCTCATCTTCGACGTCTTGCTTGCGTGGGGTGGGCCAGGGCGAAAGATGATCGACCTGCCGCCGACGTTCTCGATGTACGCCATCGACGCGCAGAGTACGGGCACCGAGATAGTGAGCATCCCTCGGACGAAGGACTTCGCCGTCGACGCGGACGCGGTCCTCGCGCGCCTCGCGGATGGTGGCATAGACGTCATAGTGATCTCTCACCCCAACAACCCCACCGGCGACCTGGCGCCCGAGACCTTCCTCATCGACGTGCTCAACGCCACCGATGCGCTCGTGTTTGTCGACGAAGCGTACTTCGAGTTCAGCCGTCACACGATGCGTCCGCACATGGACCGCCACCCCAACCTTGTCATCTTGCGCACGTTCAGCAAGGCGTTCTCGCTGGCGGGCATACGCGTCGGCTACCTCCTCGGTCACGAAGACGTGGTGTGCGAGCTCATGAAGGTGCGCCAGCCGTACTCGGTGGACGCGTTCTCGCAGTGGGTCGCGACCAAGGTCTTCCGCGAGCGGGTCGTCTTCCAGCCGGCGATTCGCGACATAATGCGGGAACGCGACCGGCTGCTGCACGGGCTGGCGGACATGGGCGGGGTCGAGACCTTCCCGTCCGAGGCGAACTTCGTGATGTTCCGCGTCGCGCACGGCGCGGCCCTCTGGCGCGATCTGCTGCACAACCACTCGGTGCTGATCCGCGATTTCTCGCGCACGCCCGGACTTGAGGACTGCCTGCGTGTCACGGTCGGTACTGCCGAGGAGAACACGCGCTTCCTGGAAGCCATGCACGATGTGCTGGCAGCGCGCACGGAGTCGGCGCTGCTCACGAGCGGCGCGCACGCGCGCCACGGGGAGGAGACGGAGTAGAGATGGGTAGGACAGCCACGATATCGCGCGCGACGAAGGAGACCGACATCGCGGTCACTGTCGACCTCGACGGGACCGGCGCGGTCGAAGCTGCCACAGGCGTTCCCTTCTTCGACCACATGCTCGATGCCTTCGGGCGCCACGGACTGCTCGATCTCGCCGTGCGTGCCACCGGCGACCTGGAGGTCGACGCGCACCACACGGTCGAAGACGTCGGCATATGCCTCGGGGCTGCGATCGCCGAAGCGCTCGGCGACAAGAGCGGGATCCGCAGGTTCGGCTCCGCTGCCGTGCCGATGGACGAGGCGCTGGTGCTGGCTGCCATCGACATCTCCGGGCGAGGCGGGCTCGTCTACAAGGTCGACCTGCCGATCGAGTTCATCGGCGCTTTCGACACGACGCTGGCCAAGGAGTTCCTCGTCGCACTGGCCACCAACGCCGGGCTGACTCTGCACGTCCACAGCCTGGCCGGCGAGAACAGTCACCACATCGTTGAGGCCTCGTTCAAGGCCGTCGCGCGCGCACTTCGCGAAGCGGTCGGAGTCGACCCGCGGGCAGACGGCGTTCCCTCCACGAAGGGTTCACTGTGACGGCCGGGGCGCGGGCAGAGGGTCCGTGCTCGGGCAGTCCTCGGCGGGGGCCCTCGACGCCCGGGCGCGCCGCTGGCGCCCCCACGCGTCTGCCCCGCCTGCGGAACTGCGCGCGGACCCTCTGCCCGAACACCCCGGCCCTCGCCGCTGAGGGCGCCGCATGATCGCGATAGCCGACTACAAGATGGGAAACCTTCGGAGTGTTCAGAAGGGCTTTGAGCACGCGGGGGTCGCCGACGTGCGGGTGACTGATGACCCGATGGTGCTCGAGACTGCCGACGCTATCGTGCTGCCCGGCGTCGGGGCGTTTCGCGACGCTTCGCAGAACCTGCGCGAGAGCGGGATGTGGGACATCGTCGTGCGCCGGGTAGCGGAGGGGACGCCATTCCTTGGCATATGTCTGGGGATGCAGCTGCTGGCCGATGTCGGACTCGAGGACGGGGAGTGGCAAGGCCTCGGCATCGTCTCCGGGACATGCGAACGCTTGCCAGGTGGGGTGAAGATCCCGCACATCGGGTGGAACACGGTGCAGTATCCGCGCGGGAGCGCGCTCTTTGCCGGAATCGCCGAGGACACGGCGTTCTACTTCGTGCACTCGTATTTCCTGAATCCGGAAGGCTCCTCATGTATTATCGGAACTGCTGAGTACGGCATTCGGTTTGCTGCAGCGGTGCAGGTTGGTGACGCCTACGCCGTCCAGTTCCACCCCGAGAAGTCGTCCTCGGCAGGACTTGCTCTTCTCTCGAACTTCGGACGAATCGTCAAGGAGCGCGCGCAATGAAGATCTTCCCGGCGATCGACATTCTCGACGGCAAGGCCGTGCGGCTCTACCAGGGTCGGCTCGATGCCGTCAAGGTCTACAACGACGACCCTGTCGATCAGGCCCGCATCTGGGCGAACCAGGGAGCCGAGTGGCTGCACGTGGTCGACCTCGATGGCGCGGTCCTTGGCAAGCCCGAGAACATCGAGATCATCGAGGCGATCGTTGAGGCCGTCGACGTGCCGGTGCAGACGGGCGGCGGTATCCGCACGATGGAGACGCTGCAGCGCCTGTGTGACGCGGGTGTGGCGCGAGTCGTGCTCGGCACATCGCTGATCATGCATCCCGAGATGGTGGCAATGGCATGTGCGACGTTCCCGGGAATTGTTGCGGGCATCGACGCGCGTGACGGCAAGGTGGCCATCGAGGGCTGGCGCCAGGGTACGGAGTACGGCGTGCTCGAACTCGTCCGTGAGCTGGAGCTCCTCGGCGTGAAGCGCGTGGCGTACACGGACATCTCCTACGACGGCACGCAGCAGGGCATCAACTACGGCGCCTACCGCGCTTTGGTCGACCAGGTCACCATCCCCATCATCGCCTCGGGCGGTGTGGCATCACTTGCTGACATCGCCGATCTCGTGAGCATCGGCCCACAGATCGAGGGCGTGATCATAGGTATGGCGCTGTACGAAGGTGCATTCACGCTTCCCGAGGCTATCGCCGCCGGGCGGCGCGGGGAGGACTGACCTGCGTGCTGATGAAGCGGGTCATCCCGTGCCTGGACGTTCACGAGGGGCGCGTCGTCAAGGGCATCAACTTCGTCAACTTGCGCGACGCCGGAGATCCAGTCGAGCTTGCGGCAGTCTACGACCGTGAGGGCGCCGACGAGCTCGTGTTTCTCGACATCACGGCCACACATGAAGAGCGCCCGCTCATGCTCGAGGTCGCCCGGCGCACTGCCGAGGAGGTCTTTATCCCATACACGGTGGGCGGCGGGATGCGGAGCGCGGCGGACATTCGCGCGATGCTGTCCGCGGGCTGCGACAAGATATCGATGAACTCTGCAGCGGTGAACGCCCCCGAACTCATCACCGAGACGTCCCGGATCTATGGTGCCCAGTGCATCGTGGTTGCCATCGATGCCCGGCGCATCCCGGGGTCGTCACCTGCGCGCTGGGAAGTCTTCGTCTCGGGCGGGCGCACGAACACCGGTATCGACGCGCTCGCGTGGGCGCGCGAAGCCGAGCGCCGTGGGGCCGGTGAGATCCTGCTCACGAGCATGGACTGCGATGGGACCAAGGACGGCTTTGACATCGATCTCACGCGGGTCATCACCGGGGCGCTCAACATCCCCGTCATCGCCAGCGGCGGTGCAGGGGAGCTCGACCACTTCGCGGAAGTCGTCGTCGAGGCCGACGCGGACGCCGTGCTTGCCGCGAGCGTGTTCCACTTCGGCGAGTTCTCGATCCGGCAGGTCAAGGAGCACATGAAGTCGCACGGAATCCCCGTGCGGCTGTAGGACGGCCCAATCAGGAAGGGAGCACCGTGGACCGTGAGAAGGACCTCCTCGGCATCGAGGACCTGAAGTACGACGCAGCCGGCCTCATCCCGGCGGTCGTCCAGCAGCACGACACCGGCGAAGTGCTCATGGTCGCCTACATGAACGCCGATTCACTTGCCAAGACGGTCGAGACCGGCTCGACGTGGTTCTGGAGCCGGTCGAGGCAGAAGTACTGGATGAAGGGGGAGAGCAGCGGTCATACGCAGCGCGTGGTCGAGATCCGCTACGACTGCGATGCGGACTGCCTGCTCGTCTCCGTGGATCAGACCGGTGTGGCTTGCCACACGATGGAGCATTCGTGTTTCTATCGCCGTCTGTACCCCGAGCCGGGGTCGCTTGCGGCAAGACAGGGGGAGTAGCGCATGACGGAGAGTCCACTCGGCGCGCCGCGTCCGGCGAGCCAGCCGGAGATCGGCGATGTGCTCGCATCGGTCTACACCGTACTTGAGCAGCGCAAACGCGACATGCCCGAGGCCAGCTACACCGCCAAGCTGCTTCAGGGCCCGCAAGACAAGCTCCTCAAAAAGATCGCCGAGGAGGCGGGCGAGGTCATCATCGCCGCACGCGACCGCGACCTTCCCCAGATCCGCTACGAGGTCGCCGACCTCATCTACCACCTCATGGTCGTCATGGTACGCGAGGGTATGACGCTCGACGACCTGGCGTCCGAGCTGGCGGACCGCCGCCGCAAGTAGCCGGGAGAGCCGCGATGGCGCGCTACGAGGTGCGCGAGAACCGCAGGGAGCCTCTGTGGGACCGGGTCGATCGCAATCGCGTGCGGTTGGTCGTGTTCCTCGTGCTGTTCTTCGCGGTCTCTACGATTTCGATGGCGCTCTTCGCGGTCATCGCGTTGCTCGTCATCGGAGTATTCGTGCTGGCCTACGCCTTTCGCATGGGTGTGGACCTGTCGGGAGTGCAGCCCGTGGCCATCGGAATCGGGCTTCTGGTGGCGGCCGGTGGCGCGTCCTTGGCATACATGGTCTGGGCACTCACGCGTGACGAGCGCTGGTTCGCGAAGCGGCTTGAAGCGCCGCTCGTCCCCAAAGGCGAGCTCCTGCAGACGAAGTACGCGCTCAAGGACATGGCTATCGCCTCTGGCTTTGAGATCGCGCCGGCCATGCACGTCATCGAGACGCCGAACGTCAACGCATTCGTGTTCGGCTGGGGACACCGCCGCCCCATCGTGGGCGTGACGCGCGGGCTCACCGAGCGCCTGACCCCCGACGAGCAGAGGGCCGTGTTCGCGAACCTCATGACTCGCTTGCGGAAGGGGGACACGCTGTGGGCCAGCGCGGTCACCGCGCTCATGGCGCCGCTGTGGCGCTTCAGCACAAGCCGCATGCGTGCCGAGGAGGATGTCCTGACCAGGGGGAGGCCACGATGCCTCTCCCAAACAGCCACCAGGTGACCACCACGACCGTGAACGTGCCGAGCGAAGTGGTCGGCTTCTACGCCCTGGTCATGCTGTTCATCATCATCTCCGAGCTGCTGCTATTCGGTCACCGCGCGTCGCAACTGCGTCATGCCGAGGTCGCGGACGGGGAAGGGATGCTTCTGCTCAAGGATCCCGGCTCGAGGCTCTCGGCGCTCGAGAAATCGGTGCGATTCAACAACTTCGTGCCTACCGCAGGTCCCGGGATGGCGCAGCTCTTCTACTGCTGGACCGGCGAGGACAGCACCGATGACGAGGACGACCCCGAGAACCGTCGTGTGACGCGGCTACGCGAGGTCCTCGGGGTGGAAGGCATGAAGATGCCGACTGTGCCGAACGTGCCCGTGATGGTCTACCCGACTGCGCCGCGGCTCGAAGACGGCGCCCCCGTGACCTTCGTGGCTCCGACCTGGGCAGTACGTGCCGAGGAGAACCGCATTGCGAAGTTCACGGCTCTGGGGATCGTGATGGTCCTAGCGGGTTCTGCGGTGCTGTTCGTCGGCGTCCTCGACGCATCTTTGCCTAGACAGTTCGCGGACTACGGCTCGGGGAGTGCGGGAGACTGGCTCCGGCGCGCGATTGTGGCCTATGCGGCGGCCGGGAGTGTTATGGCGTTTTCTCTCGCGTGGGGCACGCGACGTATGACCGATGCGCTTGCGTATGGTATGGCGACGGGAGTGATCTACGCGCTTGTTGTCGGGGTTGCCGCAGGGAGATTCGGGGTGACGCCCCTGTCCTACCTGTTCGCGCTCGCGATTCTGTCGGCTGCGGTGCTTGCGAACTACATGTCTCGCTGGTGGAGACGGGAGAGCGGGTGGTCCTAGCGGCGTGCGCTGGAACTCAGCGACACGCGGATCTTGAACCCGTTGCCGCCGCACTGAGGGCATGGCGTGGGTTTGTGCTGACCATTTGCGGTCGTCACGTGCACGTACTTGTTGCCCTTGCAGCGATCACATGTTTCTCGGCAGACCATTGTACTAAGCCTCCTTGATGCGGCTTAAGTGTACTTAAGCACATACTAAGGGTCTGGCACATAATAACCGTCGCGAAACCGCGCTGGCCATGTTACACTTCAACGCATGGATGGAGAGGCCGGCATCAAGGAACGGTTCGAGCTCCTGGCCCCGTTCCTGGATGAGCGCAGCCGACGCCTGGTTG
>JAUXNU010000064.1 GCA_030682655.1 Actinomycetota bacterium
CTGGAAGTTCACCCGCGACGACCTCGCCGAACTCATGGCGAAGCTATCGGATACGGCGGTGCGGGCCGCGGCGTGAGGAGGGACGGTTACGTGAGCGAACTTACGGTTTGGAGTACTAGAGCGCGCGCGTCTCGAAGGCTATTGCGAGAGCCGCTTTCTGGCCAGCGAGGTGGGCGGCACGCTCGATCGGCGAAATGCTGAACGCAGGCGCTCCGTGAAGCACGCGCCATATGCCGGCGCTCAACACGGCCTCGATCGTGTGCCGTCCGGCGTGGCCAAGGAGCCCCTCGTACGGCGCGTTGCCGGGCGGTATCCGGTAGACGGCGATGTCTCCCTGCCTCCCGGGCTCGAGTGTCCCGAACTGGTTGTTCAGTCCCAGCACCGTTGCGCCCTCCGAGGTCATCATCTCGACGAGCCGTTGAGCCGAGAACCGCGGTTCGAGCCGTCTGAGCGCGCGGGCTTCCTCGAACAGATTCAGGTCGTCGTTGCTGGCCAAAGAGTCGGTTCCCAGGGCGAGCCGAACCCGGGCGCCCGCGAGGCGCCACGCCGGTGGCGCGCCGTTGTGGAGGTACGCATTCGAGCGCGGGCACAGCACGGCGCCCGCCGACCGGCGCGCGATGACGGGCATGTCCGCCGCGTGCGTCTGGGTGCAGTGAACGAGTACGGCATTTTCGAGCGCATCGAGCTCGGCGAGGTACATGGTGGCTGAGACCCCGGGTGCTTCGAAGCCGTGCGCAAGTCGAGCGGCGAGATCAGCGAGCGGACCGGTCCCATCCCTGAGAAGCTGGACCTCCGCGTACGACTCCGCGAGGTGGATGGCGAAACTGCATTCCTGGGCGATCGCACGAACGTGGAGTGCCCTGATGAGATCAGGTCCCGACGTGTAGGTGGCATGCGGTGACAGGCCGCAACGGACTCGCGAGGAGCACATGGCGGGAGGATCGCTCGGGAAGTCCGCGTCGTATAGCTTCTGCTCGACTGCGGCCGCGCGAACCCCGAGAAGTTCCCAGAAAAAGGCGCCTCCAAGGCCGGCGTCCGCCGCGATGGAGATGGACTCCGGTCCGTACGCGATATCTCCCACGACTGTTGTGCCGCTCATGATGCAGCGCGACGCGCCGTACGAGATCGACGCAGCGATGTCGTCTCCATCGAGGGCGCGCCATGCGATCGGAATCCACTTGATCCACTCAGTGAACGGCTGCGGTGGGATATGGCCCTTCAGGCATGAGAGGGCGAGATGTGTGTGGGCGTTGACGAGCCCGGGCATCGCGATGCAGCCAGGGTACTCCTGGATGTCGGTGTCACCGGCCGTGCGCTTGAGTTCCTCGGCGGGGCCGACGGCGGCGATGTGGGCACCGCGGACAAGAATCGCGCCGTCGCGAATCGGAGGAGATGCGACCGGCACGACCCAGTCGGCGGTTATGAGCACGCGTTCACTCCTGTCCGAGGCGGACGTCGGGAATCGGCAAGAGCGAAGGCTTGCGCAGGTCCATGCAGCCGCACGAGGCGCCGAGGTCGGCATTGGCGATCGTGTCGAGCACGATGCGCGCGATGGTCTCGGCTTCCTCGAAGAACACCGCCTTCATCTCACCGTGCTCCCATTCCCGGACGACGCCTTCGGCGTAGTTGACAACGATGTAGATGCCCGCGAAGCATGCACCGATGTCGCGCGCCAGGAACACTTCCGGCGCCAAGGATTGGCCGACGATGTCGCCACCGAGCTTGCGCATGTAATCGACTTCGGCGACGGACTCGAAGCGCGGGCCGTCGGTCACGAGGTAGACTCCGCGCGGGAACACGCGGCCGAAGTGCTCGCTCGCGCCGCGGTAGAGGTGGTCGGCCATGTCCGGGCAGACCGGCTGCCGCATGATGAGCAGGTGATCGCCCCGGACGTAGATGTCCTGTTTGGTCGTGAGGTCGATGAAGTCGTTCGGCACCACGATGTCGCGCGGGTCGAGCATGTGGTTGAGGGAGCCCACGCCTCCATCGGCAAGCACCTTTCGCACGCCGGCCTCGGCGAAGGTCCAGAAGACCTGCAGGCTCGCGTCGCCGCGCTTCACACCCCGGCGCCAGCCATGCATCTTGACCGCAAGCGCCTCGCGCGGGCCGTGCGGACCCTCGACACGGAACTGCATGAACGCGGGCGAGCGGCCGAACGGCGTATCGAAGTGCAGGTCCTCGGCAAGGACCGTGACACGGTCGTCTGCAAGCGCGCCGGGGAAGTCGAAACTGAGCGAGCCGGATCCGCCGCAGATGCCGAACTCGGCGCGTGGAACTGACTGTTCGGGCATGTGAAACCTCCTTGGATAGAGGTTACCCGATGGGGCCGACAAAGTGTGGCCTACCTGCCAAGTAGTCGCGGAGACCGGCGATGGCGCTGCTGTCCCAAGGGGCGGAGGGCCGCGAGGGTGCGGGTTGAGATGCGACAGCTCTTTGCACGCTACAGAGCTGCCGTCCTCACTGTATGCTTGTAGCTAGAAAGGCGGGTCCACATGGAACTCTCCGCGCGCAATCAGCTCAAGGGGACCGTGGTCGCGATCTTCAAGGCATCTGTGGTCATGATCGGAGTCGAGTAGCGGTGCACCTCACACCCATCGGCGTCATCCACACGCCGCTCTCTTCCAAGGAGGACGCGCCGATCCAAGGCGCGTTCCGACCTGAGGCGGTCGGTACGGTGGAGCTTGTCGCCGAGTATGCCGAGGGCCTTGCGGATGTCGACGGGTTCAGCCACCTGATCTTGCTCTACGCCTTCGACCGTGCGGCGAGCGTCGAGATGGTGCGCGATACGTTTCTGGCTGATACTCCGCACGGCCTGTTCGCAACACGCCACCCGGCTCGTCCGAACCCAATTGGGCTCACCGTGGTCAGGCTCGTGTCGGTCGATGGGGCGGTGCTCACGGTGGCGGGCGTGGACATGCTCGACGGGACGCCCCTGCTCGACGTCAAGCCCTACATCGCGCGCTTCGACGCCTTCCCGGATGCGGACGAAGGTTGGATCGCGGGGCTTCAGGAACGGCCGAAGCCTCCTGGGCGTGAGTGATCGGCCGCGCGCGGGTTGGGGCCGCTCGGCCACTGGATGGACGACGGCCCGTGAGTCCCGCGCACGGATGCGCCCGCAGCACTACGGCGTCATGACCACGTCCCCGC
Source organism: Actinomycetota bacterium (assembly GCA_030682655.1). Lineage (NCBI taxonomy): Bacteria > Bacillati > Actinomycetota > Actinomycetota bacterium. Next base: position 3,148 of record JAUXNU010000064.1, read on the forward strand.
CGTCCTCATCCTCGGGGTCAGCGCCCGCTGGCGCTGCTCGATCTCGGTGCCGCCGCATGTGGCGCAGGTCTGCGGCTGGGCGTCGCGCAGCCATGACGTGTCGCAGGCCCCGCAGGTGATGCGGATACCCTCGGGCGATTCGCAGCCGCTCAGGTTCTCTGTCTCGCCGCAGGCGGGGCATGCGATGTCTCGGGGCATGAGGCGACTCTCCTCGGCCGGGGGGACAAGGTTCTCGCGCCATCCTACTCCTTGACACTGGTCGTCATCCTTGGTCTGCTGGTGCTCCTTTCGTAGGAGAAGATGGTTTCGTGGTTTGGTAGCATGGTCGGGGGGCTCCCTGCGTGTGGATCATGCGGGCCGTAGATATGGTGTCGGACGTGATGTTTTCCCGGGGAGAGACGCGGCATGACGTTGATCACATGTTCTGAATGCGCGAGATATCGAACCTGGCGGAGTTCTGCCCCGGTTGCGGCGCACCGGTCTCCTCGGCGACGATCGAGCCGAGCTGTGCCACTGCGGACGAGCCGTACACGAGTTCTCCGCGATCGGAGGAACCTGCCGCGACGGCCGACTCCCCTCGTCAGAACGTCCTTGGACGGATTCTCGGCGTCGCGGGCGTAGTGCTCGGGCTCGCCTCGCTGGCGATGCCCTACACGCTGGCGATAGTCGTAGTGGTGGTGGCCGTGGCGTGCGGGGTGGTTGCGATCCTGCGACGGCATCGGGTGCTTGGTGCGGCCACGCTGATCGCTGCCGCCATCGGTCTGGTGGCCCTGATCTACGTCGCCCAACATACCCCGAGCATCACGAACGGCACCGGCTCACCCGGCGCGCCCAGCGGCGATGGATCGGCCGTCGTCACATCGGCGGAATACGACCAGCTCACCGAGGGAATGACCTACCAGGAAGTGGTCGCCGTGATCGGCGCCGAGGGAGAAGAATCGGAAGGCTCGGAAGTCGACGGCTTCCCCACGGTCATGTTCACGTGGACCAATCCTGACGGCTCTAACATGAACGTGATGCTCCACAACGGGAAGCTCGTCAAGAAGACCCAGGTCGGACTACCCTGAGTCAGCGCCGCCGCAGTACGCGGGCGAGTAACAGCAAGGGGACACCTGGTGAACGAGCGAGACAAGATGCTTCGCGGGGAGCCGTACGACGCCAGCGACCCCGAGCTCGTCGGGGGGCGCATTCGTGCCCGGCGTCTCACGCAGCAGTATGCCGCTCTCGACGCGGCCGACGATGACGCGCGCGAGGCTGTGCTGCGCGACCTCCTTGGCGAGATGGGCGAGGGTACGTGGGTGGAGGCACCGCTGTTCTGTGACTACGGCACGCAGATCCGCATGGGCGCTCGCGTGTACGTGAACATGGCCTGCGTCTTCCTGGACGCCGCCCCCATCACGCTCGGCGACGACGTGCAGCTCGGGCCGGGCGTCCAGCTGCTCACCTCGGACCACCCGCGCGACGCGGCGCAACGGGCCGGCGGGCTCGAATCCGCTCACCCCATCTCGATCGGAGACAGAGCCTGGCTCGGGGGTGGCGTGATCGTGCTGCCGGGCATCGAGATCGGTCGCGACGCCATTATCGGCGCGGGCAGCATCGTGACGCGCTCGATTCCGCCGGGTGTCACCGCAGTGGGGAATCCGTGTCGGGCGATCTCGGACGCCGGACAGCGTCCCTGATGAAGCTACCTGCTCGACTGCCGTTTCATGCGTGTCACGGCTTCGATCGTGACGGCGGCGATCAGCACGGTGCCGGTGACGATGTACTTGACCGAAGACTCGAAAGCAAGCAGGTTCATGCCGTTGGCGATCGAGCCGATCACAAGCGCGCCCAGCAGCGCCGACCACACGGACCCTCGTCCGCCAAAGAGGCTCGTCCCCGCGATGACCGGACCGGCGATCGCCATAAGCAGCAGGTCGCTGCCGCCCGAGGACTGGTTCACCGCCATCAGACGCGAAGCGGCAAGCACGCCGCCCATGGCTGCCAGCGTCGATCCGAGCATGAAGACGAGAACGCGCACGTTGTCGATCTTGATGCCGCCGCGTCGGGCCGCCTCGTCGTTGCCGCCCACGGCGAAGATGTGCCGACCGAAGCGTGTGCGTTCGGTTAGGTACGAGAACACCAGGGCCAGCGCAAAGACGATGCAGACGACGAGCGGCAGTCCCCGGTCCTGGTTGACCACGTAGACCAGCGCAAGAACCGCCGCGCCTACGGCTGCGACACGGAAGACGAGGCCGCGCATCGACCCCACGTGCAACCCCGACGCATGTCGCCGAGCTCGTCCAACCACTGAGAACGCGAAGATCGACGCAATCGACACGCCAGCCACGATCCACCCGATTGCGGGCGAGAAGAACGTGCCTGCCATCCCGATGATGAAGTCGTTGTTCAAGTTGATAGTCCCTGTTTGTCCGAGCACGTACAGCTGTAGACCGAGCAGCGCCAGCGAGCCGGCGAGCGTCACGACGAACGAGGGGATCCTGAATCGCGTGACCATGAATCCGTAGAAGAGTCCGATGAGCATGCCGAGCCCCAGTGCGGCGCCCACAGCCAGAATCGGCGAGTAGCCGCGCTGAACGTTCATGACGGCCATCACCGAGGAGCTGAAGCCGCTCACGGCTCCGACCGACAAGTCGATCTCCCCGAGCAGGAGGATGAGCACGACGCCGATCGAGATGGTGGCCACGGCGGCCTGCTGCAGCATGAGGTTGGTGAGGTTGCCGGGGCTCAAGAAGCGGGGGTTCTGATACTGGAAGAACGTCCAGATCAGGCCGACCATCAGGAGTACGAGAAGCGGTCCCGCCTCGCCCTGGGCGAGTTTGCGCCCGAGGTCGCGGAGCATCTCCTTGGCCCCGCCCAGCGACACGGGCGTCTGCTGATCGGCGCTCATGCGTTCTCCTCGTGTTCGCCGATTCCGAGGCCGAATTCCGCACCCGTGATGGCCGCGACCACGTCTTCGCGGCTCGCTCCCCGGACGTCGAATGTGGCGGCACGTTTGCCCAGTCGCAACACGATGATCCTATCCGCGACGGCGAAGACGTTCTCGAGGTTGTGGCTGATGACCACCACGCCGAGTCCGCGCTCCCGAAGCGTATGGATGAGGCTGAGCACCTGCTCCGTCTGCGAGACGCCAAGAGCTGCGGTTGGTTCGTCGAGAAGAACCACGCATGGCTCGCCAAGCAGCGAGCGAGCGATGGCAACAGCCTGACGCTGACCGCCCGAGAGCGAGCCCACGTGTACGCGTACGTCCTGGATCGTCGTCACCGCGAGCGAGTCCAGGAGCTCGAGGGAACTCTGCTCCATCGTCGTCTCGTCGATGTAGTAGGCGGCTCTGGCGATTCCCGGCGAGAATAGCTCGCGGCCGAGGTAGAGATTGGCGACGACGTCCAGGTTGTCGCACAGGGCGAGGTCCTGGTAGACGGTGGCGATCCCCAGTGCCACGGCATCCTGCGGGCTGGAGATCTTCACCGGTTTGCCTCGGAAGTAGAACGAACCCTCGTCGGCCAGCTGTACGCCGGCAATCGCCTTCACAAGAGTCGACTTGCCCGCTCCGTTGTCGCCGACAAGCGCAACCACCTCTCCGGCGTCGACCTCGAAGTCGACGCCGGAGAGGGCCTGGTTTGCGCCAAACGCCTTACTTGCGCCTTTGATCGCAAGCAAAGGCGACTTTGTTGCGATCGTGCTGCCGAGGGCAGAGGTCACTTGGTGAGCCCCACCGCCGCGCCGGCTGTAACGAGCTCCGGCGTGTTCAGGATCTCTTCAACCGACCAGAAGCCATCCGCGACTACGGTGTCCTTGATGTTGTCCTTGGTCACGGCAACAGGCGTCAAGAGAACCGAGGGAATGTCCCCGAAACCGTTGGCAACGTTGCTGAGTGTCATGCTCGAAGGAACACCCGAGCCGTCGGCGAGACCGACAGCGAGCTCCGCAGCGGCGTACGCCTCGGCCTTTATTGCCTTGTAGACGGTCATGTACTGCTCGCCCAGAAGGACGCGCTGGATACCGGCAAGCTCGGCGTCCTGGCCGGTCGACGGGATCTTGGTCGGGTCGATGCCGGCGCCCTTCATGGCGGCGATGGCGCCGCCGCACGTGCCGTCATTGGCGCAGTACACGCCCACGAACCCGTCCTTGCCCAGCTTCGTGATGGCCTGGTCCATCTCGGTCTGCGCCTTGTCGGGGCTCCAGTCCGGCGTGTCGTACTCGGCACCGATCTCCATCTTGCCGTCGAGGACACTGTGAGCGCCCGCCTTGAACAGCGTGGCGTTGTTGTCGGTCGGGGAGCCGTTGATCATCACGATGGTCTTGCCGGCGTTGCCGTCTGCGGTCAGCTTGTCGAGCAGTGCCTGACCTTGCAGATTGCCGACCTTCTCGTTGTCGAATGACACGTAGTAGTCGACGTCGGCGTTCAGGATCAGACGGTCATAGCTGATGACCGGCACACCTTGCGCGGCGGCCTTCTCGACGATCGATGCCGCAGAGGCCGAGTCCACCGGATCGAGGACGAGGACATTCGCGCCATTGGTGAGTGCGGCTTCGGCCTGTGATTGCTGCTCGGTCGCGTCCTGGTTGGCATTGCTGTACAGGATCTCGATGTCGGGGTTGAGTTCCTTGACCCGTTCCTCGAAGAGCGGCTTGTCCTGCGTCTCGTAGCGCGCCGTCTTCGTCTCCGGAAGGAGCAAGGCGATCTTCACCGTCTTCGCGGTCTCCTTCTTGGTGGTGTCGGTGGTACCGCTTCCACACCCTGTGACCGCCAGCGCTGCGAACACGAGGAGTGCTGCGAGCGCCAGCAACACCAGCGCCTTCGTTCCCTTCATAACGCCCTCCTTCGACTCGTTGTCCGTCCCAAAGTCCCGCGAACCACCCTTGTGAAACCCATGGTTGTCGAGTCGAAGCGGTCACCAGTCCGCACGTTCTGCGCGCGACCACGACTTGCGGCCCCCAGATGCTCCGCGTCACCCATGTTGATTCCCATATTCAGACTGGCTCACTCGGCTGCGCGCCGTACTTCCGAGGGCGTTTGGTGCGCCTGCGGCGGCAGCGGGAATCAATGCGCAAGACGCATGCAGTGACCTGGCGCTAGGAGGAGATAGCGATGTCCCCCACCAAGAACAGTGGCACCGGCACCAAGGAAGACCCGTGGGTCCTCAAGACCCCGCCCGGCACCTCTACGTATGAGATGTATCGCGACGAGCACTCCAATCCTCCGGCGATTGTCTGCGTCGTGGGCACGACCGTCCTCGGCTATCAGCTGCGGGCGATCGAGGGCTTGCACGCAATGCTGAAGCAACACGGTGACTGGATGCCGCTGGGCAGTGCTGATGAGCAGAAGCCTGCCAAGGACGGTACCGTCGAGGCGTGGGCGCGCTCGGCGGACAACCCCGTCGGCGGGTGGTACGGCCTGAAGAAAGGGCTGCGCGGCCGCTTCGGGATGTACATGCCGCCACTTCTCGAGGCGCTCGGCCTGGCCGAGGTCGAGCACAACGCCCGAAACAACCGCATGCGAGCGTTGTAGCCTGAGACGCGTCGCGCCCGCGGAGTGTCCTCGCACGGGCGCGACTGGAACAGCTGGTGTCGGTGACTCTAGGTTGCGGGTGGTTCGGACTCGGGCGCCGCGGGCGGCGACTCCCCGGCAGCCTTCCGCCCCCGTAGCGGCATCGCTTCCATCACGAGGTCCATGATCGCCTTGACCTCGATGCCAAGGTCGAGCGACTCGTTGAGACCCTCCATCTGGAGTCGGCAGTTCTCGCACGGGCTGGCGATCAGCTTCGCGCCGGTGGCCTTGATCTGCGCCACCTTGATCGAGCCGCTCCTCAGGCGGAACTCGTCCATCTCCGAGATCGCCACAAGGCCGCCTCCACCGCCGCAGCACCACTGCTGCTCGCGGTTGGGTGTCATATCGCGGAAGTCCGGCGCGAGGGCCCGCACGATGTTGCGCGGCTGCTCGAAGATGCCTCCGTTGCGTCCGACCTGGCATGGGTCGTGGTACGTGATCGGCTCGGTGATCGCGCGCGGATCGACCGTGATGCGGCCGTCGGCTATGTACTCGTCGATGACCTCGAGGATGTGGCGCACCCTGAACGGGTGCTTCTCGCCGCTCCACGCCTCATGGAAGATCTCTGCCACGCGGTAGGCGTGCCCGCACTCGGTGATGACGACCTCCTTTACGCCGAGGCGCTTGGCCTCGTCCATGAATCGGTCGGCGATCTTGCGAGCCTTCACCGCATCGCCAAAGAAGTAGCCGTAGTTGGCAGCCTCGAACAGCGACAGCGTCCAGCTTGCCTTGGCCTGGTGGAAGATCGCCGCTGCGGGCAGGATCGAGTGCGCGCCGACGAGCGCGACATACAGGATGTCGGCACCCTCGCGGTCGACCGGGATCTCGGCGCTGGAATCGCCCGTGACCTCACGGAGCTGCGCCTCGATGTCACGGAAGCCGTCCACGATCACGTCGCGGAACATCTCGAAGTTGTCGCTCTTGAACAGCGCCGCGTCGGCGAGCTGGCCGAGCATCTCGTTGCCCATGCCAGCGGCGATCAGTATCGCCTTTGCCACAGAAAGGATCCACGCCGTGTCGATCGAGAAGGGGCAGTAGTACATGCACCGGCGGCAGCCCGTGCACGCGTACGTGGACTCGTACAACTCCTCAAGTAGTCGCTCGTCCGGGTCGCGCGCCTCGTAGAGCGCGGGAACGAACTCTCCTGCCTTGGTGAAGTACTTCTTGTAGATCTGCCGGATGAGCTCTGCGCGCCGCGCGGGCAGGTACTTGAAGTCCTGCGTCGCGACGTACTGGTGGCAGGCGTCTTTGCAGATGGCGCAGCGCGCGCAGATGTCGAGATACTGCTTGAGCTGTCGGTTCATCTTCTTGTCGATGACGCCGGCGAGCGTGGTGATCTGCTGGCTGTCCATGCTACTCACTCCTCACCAGGTTGGCCGAGAAGGAGCCGATCGTGTGCACGAGCTTGCTGAACGGGAAGTAGATCAGGAACACGTCCGTGAACAGCATGTGCGTGCCGAGCGACCATCCGACGTTGGACGACAGGATCTCAGCGGGAATGACGGGCTTGAAGGCGAGCAGGCTCGTGAACCACTCGCGGTAGGTCGCCGCGTGCACGTTGCCGAAGAACCGCATGTGGTCGCCCATGATGACCACGCCGAAGAGCAGAGCGAGCAACAGGTAGTCCTCGGGTACCGACAGCTGCTTGAACGGGCCGAACGTGCGCCTCGCGATCCAGAACACGATCGCCGCGAGCATGACGGTGCCCGCGATGCTGCCCGACCACGCCGCGAACGAGTTCATGCCCTCCTGCCCGAGGAGCTGCGGTAGTACCGGGAACTCGGCGATGAGCCGCCCGTGACCAACGAACGCCCCGAGTGCGGCCACGTGGAACGCGAACGCGAACACCCACATGACGGGCTCGATGCGCGCTGACTGCGGCGCGATGAACGTGTCCTTCAGCATCTTGAAGAAGCGTCCGGTGCCTGTCTTCGGTTTCGGGAACAGCCCGAGCGGGACGGGGGACTTGGGCGTGGTCGCCCATTGGTAGATCCGCCATGCCATGCCCACCACGAACACGCCGATCCCGAGATAGACGCCGATCACCGATGTGATGTAGAGGTAGGTCTCCATCGGTTGCCTTTCTCAGAGGAACGGACTACTTGACGCGCTTGACCAGGAAGACGAACTCGCCACCGACCTTCTCGGCCGAGATGACTTCGTTGCCGGTGCTCTTGGCCCACGCGGGGATGTCGGCCATCGAGCCGGGGTCGGTCGCGACGGCTTTGATGACGCCGCCGACTTCCACGTTGCTGATGTTCTGGCTGACTTTCACCATGGGCATTGGGCAAAGCAGGCCCTTCAGGTCGAGCTCCAGGTCAGCCTTGATCTCCTCGGACATGTCGATCTCCTCTCGTTCGGCCACGCCAGGCGCGCGGCATCCGGTGGGTGCGGGCGAGCGTTGCGAGCGCTAGATGAACAGCTGCGAGTTGGCTTCCTGGGCCTTCATGAGGAAGAAGCCGACGCCAACCGGCTCCTGCACGCCGTCGATGAACGTGTCGCGCGGAATCTCCATGACGTCCATCGACATCTGGCAGGGGTAGAGTCCGACGCCAAGGGTGACGGCGAGGTCGCGTAGCTCGATGAGCTTCGAGACATTGTTCGCACCCATCATCTTCCCGAACATCCAGCGGCCCATCCCGCCGAAGCTGAACTGGCTCGGGTTGGACTTCGTGATGTCGCCGCCATACATGACGCCGAGCATCTTTCCAAAGAGGGACTTGCCCGTTCGCACGTTCTTCTTGATCGCGCGCAACCCCCAGAAGGTGAAGAACATTGTCACCTCCATGCCCATCGCGGCTGCGCCCGTTGCGATGATGAACGCGCCAAAGAGCTTGTCCATATCGCCGCTCATCACAACCATCGCGAGCTTCTTCTTGTCGCCCCACTCTTGGATCTCTTGCTCTGTGATCTCAGGCATCGTGAGCCCTCCTTGGTAGTGCGGGGTAGTGCAACGAACCCTCTCAGGGGAGGGGGTCGCCAAGGCCTATTCGGTGTCGCCTTCCGAGCCGAGCGCTTCGCCGAGCGTGGTGTTCTGCGCGGCAAGCGCCTCCTGCATGACCTCTGTGATGAGGTCGAACGCCTGGATGATCTTTGGGTTCGCGATGGAGTAGTAGACGTTGGAGCCGTCACGCCGTGCGCGGACGACACCCTTGGTGCGCAAGATTGAGAGGTGCTGGGAGGCGTTGGCTTGCGTAAGCTCGGCGGTCTCGACAATCTGAGACACGGTGAGCTCCCCGTCGCGGAGCGCGCCAAGGATGCGCTGGCGTTTCTCGCTCGCCAGCGTCTTGCAGAGGTCTGAGTGCAGGCAGTAGAAGTCGTTCTGCACGTCTAGCCCGAAGTTACGTTGACCTGAGATAGGAATGCACCATCTGAGCTGCTGGATCGGCTGCGGACGGTGCTCGTCTTCTGGCTACAACAGCTTGGCGGGGACCGGGGCACCCAGCAGCTCGAAGGCGCGCCTCGCGGTCAGGCTGGGCTCCGACACCCTCTCGAAGGTCACCGCGCCGGGTCCGTCCCCGACGCCGATCTCGTCTCGCACGAGGCAGGCCAGTTCGTCGAGCAGGTCCGTGAAGCCGAGCGCCGGCGCGTTCTCGCCCGTCGTCCGCCGTGACGCCTTCGCGAGCGCGCCTGCCGAGCGGACCGCAGGCGCGACGGGATCCTCTCTCGCGGGCGGCTCCTCGTCCGTGAACGTCAGAGGCGCCAGAGCGCGGCGCATGTGCCAGGCGACGTAGCAGGCGAGCATGCAGATGAGCACATGCGAGCGCACCCTGTCCTCGCGGTGATGGCGGACCGGACCGACCTCGAGGTGTGTGGTCTTGAGGCTGCGGAAGTCCGCCTCCACGCGGGAGAGCGACTTGTAGGCGAGAACGACGCCCGCCGCGTCCATCTCGCCGGCTCCGACCGATGTGCGGATGACGTAGACGCCGTCGAGCGCGGCCTCGGTGGCGATCCTCTTCTCGTTTCGAGAGAAGCGGAAGTCGTCGTCCGTGATCTCGATGTGGAAGTGCTTGCCCACACGGAAGCGATCGAGCACCTTCCCGACCGCGATTCCGATCCTGTCCGCCCCGCGCAGCGGGCGCGACGCGCGGGCCACGGAAGCGCGGACGCGGGCGAGCCTGGCCTCCGTGGCGCTGACGAGCTCCTCGCGCTTGCGGGCGCGCGTGATGGCCAGAGCGGGGTTGCGGCAGGCGACGAGCCGCTCACCGGGGTAGTCGGGATGGACGATCTCGGCCAGGTCCGACTCGTCGAAGAGCGACATCTGCAACGCGCCCGCGTCCGCGAGCACGCGTATGGACGGTGCGCGAAGCGAGGTGATCCAGCCCACGCCGCCCACGCGGCGCAGGTCATCGATGCGGGCCTTCGTGATCATGCCGCGGTCCCCCACCATGACGACGCTGTCGAGGCCGAAGCGGTCCTTGAGTTTGGTGACGGTGCCTTCGACGGTGGCCGGATCGGCCGTGTTGCCCGGATAGACCTCCACGGCGACCGGCCGCCCCTCGGCGTCGGTGGAGAGGCCGAACACGATCTGGGGCAGTTCGGGGTGGCCGTCGCGTGAGTGTCCGTGGGCGGCGAGAGGACAGCACCTGCCCTCCACATGCACGCTCGTCACGTCGTGGAGGACCAGGCCACCGCGCGTGAGGTGGGAAGCCGCCAGCGCACCCTCGATCTCACCCTGTCTGGACAGCAGCCAGTCCATCGCCGCGTAGACCTCGTCGCTGGAGGCGCCCTCGACCCCCAGGTCCTGCCCCAGCGTGGTCCGTGCCCACCAGCGGGAGGTGGCCAGCTTGGAGCCCGGGCGCACGACACGGGCCACCAGGAGCGCGAACGCCAGATCGCGCATCCGTGAGGCGGGACCGAGAAGCTCCGGGAAGCCGAGCGCGCGCGCCGCCGTCCACACGGCCGCTACGTGCCCGTGGGGACGCGAGCCGACGACCCGTATCCGTCCGATCGGGACGCACGCCTCCCCGGCGAGCGAGCACCTGACCGCCTCGATGGTCTCGGCGGGCAGGTGCGATATGTTGCCCAGCGTGCGATGGCGTACCTTGCCGCCCTCGCGGTAGGTCTGCCGCAGCAGCCAATACGTGTAGACGCGCTCACCGTGCTTGCGCTCTATCTTGGCTACATGTACTGCACCTGTCGCTCGCCTTCCCATGCCGCATACTCAAGCACATCCGCGTTTGGATGTCAACACCACTCCACTATGACTCTTGGCTACATCCATGACCGTCAAGAAACCCATCCAAGCAGGTCAGGGTTCAAATCAGAGGAGCGCGGCGACGTAACTTCGGTCTAGCCCTTTCGATGATCCGGCAACCATCGGACTTGCAGACATTCACATATGTGCATGTCCTAACATAGTATGCGAATGGCGTGCCGATGTGAAGGGCGAGGGCCGAGACTGCTCCTGGGTGTCGCGCGCCTACGACCCGTCGAGGCCGAGCGCCGCGCGTTTCTCCTGGATCGTCACGACGTGATGCTCGAGATGCCGAATCGTGTGAAGCAGCATCTGGCGCAACGTCACGAGCCCGGTCTCGGTGTGCACGCCTACGCGCTCCCACGCCTCCGCCTGCATCCGCTCGAGGTCGGCTGCCATCTGCGCGCGCGTTGCCAGCACAAGCGCGAGATCGAGCTCGATGTCGCGCTCGGCGTAGCTCAAGGCCTCGACGTACTCCCACCCGTCTACACCGACGAGCAACGGGCGCTCCATCGCTGCAATCCGCTTCATGCGGTCTGCGAGGAACTGCTCGCAGTCCGCCACGTGTGCCACGACTTCCTGCGTGCTCATCTTGCCGGGCACGGGGTAGGCGAGCAGCTGCTCCGTCGAGAGCCCGGCCACTGCCTGGCCAAGGAGCGCCGGTCCTTGGCGGTAGCGCTCGATGAGGTCTGCGACGGGTGCGCCGTCGTCGATTTGCGACGCGGCGATCTGGGCGTAGTCCGTAGCCATGGGGCCCTCCTTGGCAGGTTTGGTCGATTGTTGCACAGGCGGCATGAGAAACCTCCAATGTCGGTCTCATCGTGGCATTAGACTATCGGCCGATGCTTCAACTACGGAACATCCCGTAGTTCGACGCAACAAGGGAGCGTGATCGTATTGAGTGAACCCACCACACGTACCAAGGCCCGCATGATCAAGTCGGGCATCATCGTCACGGCAGCAACCGCCGCCGTGGCCGCCGTGGTCGCGCTCGCTGGTGCCGCGCCGGTCATCGCGCCGGGAGCTGTCGCGCCGCATGGGTATCGGGGAACGTGTACGACCTGCCACACCTACTCGACTCCGGCGCCTGCGCCCGTACCCGACCCCATCCCGGTCGTCAACCCGGCTCCGGATCCGGCTCCCGTGCCCGATCTTGTCGTGACCCCCGCACCGAACCCCGGTCACGATGCCGACGACCAGGGTGTCGAAGATGCCGATGACCAGGGCGCCGACGAGGCCGATGACCAGGGCGCCGACGAGGCCGATGAGGCCGATGAGGCCCATCAGTCGAGCGGCTCCGGCGAGATGTCCCGGACTCGCACCGGCACGCGCGACGGCATGGGGAGCATGACCGACGGCGAGCACGCCCGCGAGCAGGACGGCGACCACAACGACGACTAGCTCGTGAGTTCTATCCGCCCGCATGGTGCAGGCGGTCTCAAGGGTCCCGGCCGCGCGACTCGGTCGGGACCCTCGCTATCTCCGGCGACGGGGGGTATCTTCCTGTTCGAGGACGTCGCCGATGTGGAGCGCCGCATGCTGCAGTACCTGCTCGAACTGATCTCGCGGCTCGGCGACTGGAGCTACCTCGTCATCTTCCTGGTCGCCGCACTCGAGTGCTCGGCGTTCCTCGGGCTCGTTGTTCCGGGAGAGAGCTTGCTGCTCGCATGCGGCTTCCTCTCCCACCGCGGCGTGCTCGCGATCGATGCCGTCGTGGTGGCAGGCGTCCTCGGCGCGATCGTCGGCGACAACGTCGGCTACGAGATGGGGCGCCGGCTCGGACGCGGCTGGCTGCTGTCCGCCGGCTCCCGCGTCGGTCTCACAGAGAAACGGCTTCAGGGCGGTGAGGACTTCTTCGCGCGCCATGGGTCGAAGGCGGTGTTCCTTGGCAGGTTTGTGGGGTATGCACGGGCCGTGGTGCCGTTCGTGGCGGGCTCGACGCGCATGCCGCAACGGGTGTTCTTCGCGTACAACGCGCTCGGCGCGGTGCTGTGGGGGACCGGCGTGACGGTACTCGGATACTCGCTCGGTGCGAGCTGGCGGCTGGCCGAGGTGTGGCTCGGGCGAGCGAGCACGGCGGTCGCGGTGGCGACGGTCGCCGTCGCTGCGGGAGTGTGGCTGTGGAGGCGGCTGGCTCGCGGACGAGCGTGACCTAGGCCCGACACGACTAAGCCGTCCCGGTCGCCGGCGCGCTCTCAGCATCGCTCAGCGGCATCTCAGGTGCGGTCCCACACACTCGGGTCGTTCGTTCTCCCGAGAAAGGAGGGACAATCATGGAGAAGCGCAACAAGATCGCCCTCGTGTCGGCCATCTCGGCCGCACTCGCTACCAGCGCTCTGGTCGCAGGTCTCGCATTTGCCACGCCGAACAGCTCCTCGACGCCTTCCGTGGCGCCCGCAGCTGAGTCGAGTGCGGTCGTCGAGGCCCCCGAGGCCGAGGCAGACGGCGTCGACCACCAGTTCGACGGCGAAGAGGCTGGCAACAACGGTGACGGTGTCCCGGACGCCAACGAGGCTGCTGAGGCAGAAGGTGCCGAGGAGTCTGAGAGTGCCGAAACCGAGACCGACGGCGTCGACCACGAGTTCGACGGCGAGGAGATCGGCGACAATGGCAACGGTGTTCCGGATGCGAACGAGGCTGCGGAGACCAAGTAGGCCCAGTCCTCCCTGCAATCCCAGAGGAGCTCCCGAGAGGGGGCTCCTCTTCGCTCTCTCCGTGGCATGGCACGCTGTGTGCAGAGGGATTCTCAGCTACTTCTCAGGTTCGTATGACACAATCGCCCCAGCACGGGCATACCATGGGGCGACAGCGGCCGTAGAGCAGTCTGGAGGTGGGCCGATGCGCATTCTTGTCGTCGAAGACGAAGTCCGACTCTCGGCCTATCTCAAGCGTGGTCTTGAGGCCGAGGGGTTCGCCGTCGACGTCGCCCAAACAGGCACGGACGGTCTCTGGATGGCGACCGAGCAGCCCTACGACGCGATCGTGCTCGACATCATGCTGCCCGGCATGAACGGCTACAAGGTGTGCGAGTCGCTGCGCAAGGCCGACAACTGGGTGCCGATTCTCATGCTTACCGCCAAGGACGGCGAGTACGACGAGGCCGAAGCCCTCGACACCGGCGCCGACGACTTCCTCTCCAAGCCCTTCTCGTTCGTGGTGCTTCTCGCGAGGCTGCGAGCGCTCATGCGTCGTGGCTCGCCGGAGCGTCCGGCGATACTCGGTGTTGGTACGCTCACGCTCGACCCGTCGACACACGAGGTCAAGCGCGGCGATACACAGGTCGAGGTGACCCCGCGCGAGTACTCGCTCCTCGAGTACTTCATGCGCCATCCCGGCGACGTGCTCCCCAAGGCCGAGATCATGGGACACGTGTGGGACTGGGAGTTCGAGGGCGACCCGAACATCATCGAGGTCTACGTCGGGTACCTCCGCAAGAAGATCGACGTGCCCTTCGGTCTCGACACCCTTCGGACCGTACGCGGAGCGGGCTACCGGCTGGTGCCCGATGCCTAGTCGCGGTCGGCCTCGGCTTCCTGGCATCAGGGTCCAGACGACGGTCATCGCGGTTTTGGTCGTCGGTCTGTCGGTCTCCTTGGCTATGGCGGCGCTCCTCTGGACAGCCCGCGGGAGCTTCACCGACCAGATCACCGCGAGTGCTGAGGCCCGCGTGCAGGACATCGCACTGCTCGCGAAAGCGGGGTCTGTTCCCCATCCCGTGCCGGGGCGCGGAGAAGATCAGCTCGTGCAGGTCTTCGACGCAGGGGGGGCCGTGACCGCTTCGAGCGCTTCGATCGAGGGCCAGGCGCCTCTGGTCGACATCCAACTCGCTCCGGGTGAGTCGCGCACGTACACGGTCCCGTCACTACTCGAATCCGGTGGCGAAAACGGTGAGGCGGGCGAGGGCGGCGCAGATCCCGGCGTCGCGTTTCTCGTGTCGGCCATCGGGGTGGCGTCACCTGCCGGGCCCGTGACCGTCATGGTCGCGGGGTCCCTCGATCCCGTGCAGCAGATGGTCGACGTCCTCCAACCGCGCCTCGAGATCGGGCTTCCACTCATCTTGCTGATCGTTGGCGCAACCGTGTGGGCACTCACCGGGCGCGCGCTGCGACCTGTTGAGGCGATCCGCCGTGAAGCCGAGGAGATATCCGCGGCATCCCTGGAGCGCCGTGTGCCCGAGCCTCGCACGTCCGACGAGATCGGTCGTCTTGCCGATACCATGAACCGCATGCTCGACCGCCTCGAGTCCTCGGCACGTGTACAGCGGCGCTTTGTTTCCGATGCGTCGCACGAGCTGAAAAGCCCCGTTGCATCCATCCGCACGATGCTCGATGTGGCTCGTCGGCGGCATCCGGCCGACCTCAACGCCTTCATCGACGACTTGGCCGCCGAGGATCGTCGCCTCGAACATCTGGTAGGCGACCTGCTTGCGCTCGCGCGCTACGACGAGAGCATGAGGCCAGCGCATCCGGTCGATGTTGACCTCGACGATGTCGTGTTGGGTGAAGTCGCGGTTATCACCAAGTCCTCGGAGATTCGAATCGACATTTCGGGCGTGCACCCAGCTCGGCTTCAGGCCGAACTGGGCAGTATGGAATCGCTCGTGCGCAACCTTCTCGGAAACGCCGTGCGCCATGCAGCCTCGACAGTCTGGGTCACCGTGGACGTCCGCGAGGACATGATCGTGTTCACGGTCAGCGACGACGGTCCAGGCGTGCCCCCTGAGGACCGCGAGCGGATATTCGACCGCTTCGTGCGTCTGGATGAGGCGCGCGTGCACGAGGACGGGGGTACCGGCCTCGGACTCGCGTTGTGCCGGGTGATCGCCCACTCTCTTCGCGGGGACGTGCGGGTCGCCGACCCACTCCACGGAGGCGCGACCTTCGAGGTCACGCTGCCTCTGCATTCACCTTCCTGATTCTCAGGATTCCTTCAGGCTCGCGGGTCTAGTCTCGGTCGAGCGCGGTGCAGAGAAGCGCGCCAACGACCCGGAGCCGAGCACCCCAGCTGGGGAACTATCAAGATGAGCCTGGCGGTGACGCTGTCGAGGCCAGCTTGTCAGAGAGTCGGAGGACGTCATGGTGCAACACCGGAAGTTCATGAACCTCGCTCTTGACGACGAGGGACTACACACGCCCGACGGCGTGCTCGATCTGAGCCAGCTCACGCGAGTCGACGTGATCCGGAATCGCCAGCGCGAGCGCAGCGGGGGATCGTCCGAGCCCTCCGGAGCGGGTGTCCTTGGCGGGGCACTGCTGGGTGGTGCGATCGCCGGTCCACTCGGGGCGGTCGGTGGAGGTATCCTTGGCTCGAGGGCCCGATACGGCGATGACGACGAGCACATCCCGCGCACGGTATCTGCGACGCTCATCTTCGAATCGCCGGAGCTGGCGTACTCGACCACCGTCCAGCGCGATCGGGCCGAAGAGGCGGAAGCGTTCGTGGCGGCCGTAAAGGATGCGGCGGGACTCTGAGCCGACCACTACACGCCGAGCGCACGCACCATGCGGTCGACGATCTCGTCGAGCACGGGGCGTGGTGTTGCGAAGTTGAGGCGTGCGAAACCCGCGCCCGGTGTGCCGAAGTCCGGTCCTGACGAGAGTCCCACGCGGCCCGCTTCCAGCAGGTGTTTCGCAGGGTCGTCGCCAAGGCCCATCGCGCGGAAGTCGAGCCACGCGAGGTAGGTCGCCTCAGGCGTCGTGACGCCGACCTGCGGCAGCTCCTCGGCCAGGCGCGCCATGAGGTAGTCGCGACTCGCGTGCAGCGTCGCGACGATCTCGTCGAGCCAGGGCTTCCCGTGACGCCATGCCGTCAGCGCCGCCACGGCTCCCGTCACGCTCACCCCGCCAAGGAGATGCGGCATCAGTGCGGCGTAGCCCTCGGCGACCCGCTCGGCGCCCAGGTGAGCTACCGCGCAGCTGAGTCCCCCGAGGTTGAAGCTCTTGGACGCCGAGGTCATCGTAACCGTGCGCGCGGCGACCTCGGGGCCGAGCGATGCGAACGGTATGTGCGCGGCGCCGGGATAGACGAAGTCCTGCCAGATCTCGTCGCTGATGACCAGCAGGTCGTGTTCCTCGGCGACGCGAGCGATCGCGGCGAGCTCCTCGGCGGTGAAAGCGCGGCCGGTCGGGTTGTGCGGGTTGCACAGCAGCACCGCGCGCGTGGTGTCGTCGACGAGAGCGGCCAGGTGGTTGGCGTCGATGCGTCGGGCGGTGTCGTCCAGGCGGTACTCGACGAGTCGGCGGCCCGACTTCTCGACGATGCCGAGGAACGGCGGGTAGATGGGCGTGAAGAGCACCACGCCGTCGCCGGGTTCGGTCGCGACGTCGAGCGCCATCGAGATCGGCTGGAGCGTGCTCGAGAACAGATGGCTTGCCGCGGGGTCGGGGCGCCAGCCGAAACGACGCTCGGACCAGTCGGCCCAGGCTTGCACCACGCGATCGTCGAACGACGCGATGTTGTAGCCGAGGTCGCCGTTGTCCACGAGCTCGCGAAGGGCATCCGAGACGACCGGGGCTGTGGGGAAATCCATGTCGGCGACCCACGCAGGGATCACGTCGTCGTCGAATCGCGCCCACTTGGCGCCGGTGAGGCGGCGCAGCCGCTCCATGTGGTTCGCGTCGGTCATGCGTTCACTATAACGTTGGCGTCATCGAGCTATCAGCGGCGCGTGGCATCCGGCGCAAAACGTCGTGACGTGGCATTCGAAGCACGCTGCGGCCCCCGACTTCGTGACCGCCTGCGGATGCTGCGCGAGCCACGAGCCGTTCGCCGGGTTGTACGCCTTGTGGTGGCAGGTCCTGCAGAAGTCCGGGTTGGTGCCATGACACCGCTCGCACACGAGCCGGTTCTTCACGGCGACCGGTCCATGGACCTTTCGGCCGTCAGTCCAATGCTCGGGATGGGGCATCTCCAGTCCGTGACACGTGTCGCACATGCTCGCCTCGTGGCACATGAGGCAGAGGCTGCGGTCTGCCTTGGCCAGCTCATTGTGGGCGGTCTTCCACTTCGCCGCCTTGTGCGTCTCGGGGCGCATGTTGAACGACGGCGGGTGGCACACTTCGCAGTCGCCGGGCGCCTTGGCGTCGCTCTCATGGCTGTGGCACGTGAAGCACTGCAGCATCAGCAGAAGCGGCCGCTCGGCTCCGGGATCGAAGTGCACCGTCCACACGTGACACGAGATGCATGACTTGTTCCGCTCCGCGTGCTCCTCGTGGTCGATGAGCGTCCCGTAGCGGATGGTGACTGCGCGCCCGGGCGTGTGGCACTGCTCGCAGTTCGAGTCGGGGACGGTGACGGAGGTCTCGAGCGATTCGCCGACGGTTTCCCCGGCACCGAGGGTGAAGTGCGCCCTCACGTCGCGAGAAAGCCGGCTTGCGCGTACGGCCATTGTCTTCGGAAAGCCGTACCAGGGTTGAGGCGCCTCGTGGCAGGCGGGGCAGCCGACCTGGGCGTGCGGGGATATCTTCCACGATTCCACCTGCGGCGCGATCTCGTGACAGCCCCCACACAGCCGAGGAGAGGCCGTTGCGCGGTAGAACCCGAATCCGAGCGCGACGACAGCGACCGCGATCGCTGTCGTGATCCACGCTCTGCGGATGAGGATGTGCCGCGCGTCGGGTGATGTGCTTTCCATCTGGGCCGTCCTGGGTATCAGACTCATGGAACCTTGAAGCGAGTCGGTCGTTGATGAGCCTGACGCTACTCCGCGTTTTGGCTACGTCAAGAGCCTCTCGCGCTGGGTATGGCCGTTCGTGCAGGGCGCTAACGGAACCCTAAACAAACGTGAATCGTGTGCCAAACTCCTAACCCGATTCCAACGCCATACTCATATCAGGCCCTTTCGTCCCAACGCGATTCGCACATATTCGCTCGCCGTGGGCGCGAAAGACCCAACACGATCGGTAGGAGAGAGCATGGCCGGATCAGAGTCTCGTTCACTCGCCCGCCGTGCCAGGGCGGCCCTGGTGCGACCGCGCGTCGCGTGCGCGATCCTTGCGGCTATCGTGATCGCCCTGTGGTCGGCGACGCCCGCAATCGCGGGACAGGCGTCCTCGGGCGAGTTGTTGTTTTACCCGTGCACGAGCTGCCACCCGGTGACCCTGCAGCCCGGCACCGACAAGCCCACGCGCAAGCTCCCTGGCGACTTCCCGGGACACGAGATCGTGCTTGTCGGTCACGACGTCCTTGGCGAGGGGGATGCGGCGTGTCTTGTCTGCCACGACGACCCGGCCAAGGACCCCGGCAAGCTCAAGCTCATCGACGGCAGCCTCATCGACATCACCGGCGATACCGCGAAGGTCTGCTACCGGTGCCACTCGGCCAAGTACAACGAGTGGATGGCGGGGACGCACGGCAAGCACAAGCCCACGTGTACCGCCGCCGGATGCCACGACCCTCACTCGCCGAGATGGATCTACGCCGAATCGCTGCCGCCCTTTGTGGGCAGCGGCTTCCAGTTCAAGGCCCTGTCCGGTCGTGAACCGTTCACGCCTCTCGCGCCGCCCGCGCCGGCGCCTCCGACAGAGGTGCCGCAGTTGTTCCTGATCGCGGTCGTGCTGGGAGTCGTGGCGGCAGCGGCCCGGGTCGCTGGACTCGTCCGAGGAAGGCCGAACCGATGAGCCACAAGAAGCCGCGCATCGCGCGCGTGGAGCCCGCGTCCGCCGATGCGCCCGCGCGTGCCGGGGAGCCCCGCATCACGGTGACCCGGCGCTCGCTTCTCGAAGGCCTTGGCGCGACGGCTGGAATCCTCGCCGCCGGCGTGATCCCCGCTTTCCTGACCGCACTGCCCGCGTCCGGGTCGGAAGCCTCGAGCGAAGGCGCGAACACCGAGGTGCCCGGCGCGTCCGAGACCGGCATCGATCGCTTCGTCGAGGAGAACGGCCCCGTGAACTACCCGGGCAAGCCCGTCTCCTACGCCGATCCCGCCGGCGATGAGAAGTGGGCGATGGTCATCGACGTGAAGGCCTGCGTGGGATGCCGCAAGTGCGTCTACGCGTGCGTGAAGGAGAACAACATAGGGCGGACGTCCGGCTTCACATACATCCAGGTGCTCGAGATGGAGCTGGGCTCCAACGAACTCGAGCTTGGCACTCTCAAGTACGAGCAGGGCGGTCGCCCGGACAAGTGGTACCTGCCGATCCAGTGCATGCACTGCGCGAAGCCGACCTGTGTCTACGGCTGTCCCGTCAAGGCGACGTGGAAGGAGCCGGACGGCATCGTCGTCATCGACTACGACAAGTGCATCGCGTGCCGCAATTGCCTCGTCACGTGCCCCTACGACGCACGCCAGTTCAACTGGGTCGAGCCGGAGGTTCCCAAGAACGAGGTGAACCCCCTGGTTCCACTCGAGGAGAAGGCCGGAGTCGTGGAGAAGTGCACGTTCTGCGTGCAGCGCACGCGCAACGGGAAGACGACCGCGTGCGTTGAGGCGTGTCCCGTCGGTGCGCGCACGTTCGGTGACCTGAACGATTCCGAGAGCGATGTGGCGCAGATTCTCAGGACCAGGCGATCGTTCCGCCTGAAGGAAGAGCTCGGCAACGAGCCCGCGATTTGGTACGTGGGGTGATTGAGGTGGCCCTTGTGACGACACCCCGCCCCGGCGTGAAGCACTTCATCGGTCTCGACTTCGACCTCGGTGCTCTGCGCAGCGCGGGCTCGAGGTACTGGCAATGGGTGGCTCTCCTCGGCATCTTCTTGGGGCTCGGCGCGGCCTCGTGGTACCTGCTGTTCTCGCACGGCGGCGAAGTGCTGAACCAACGCGATTCGAGCCCTTGGGGCCTGTGGTTCACGAACTACATGTACTACGTCGGACTCGCGGCGGGCGGACTGATCGTCTACGCGAGCGTGCATCTGTTCGGGGCCGAGCAGTTCCGACCGCTGTCGCGCATCGCGGTCTTGCTGGCCGGCGTGATCGTGATGATGGCGCTCCTCGGCATCATCACCGACATGGAACGTCCGTGGCGTGCGGTCTGGATGATGCTCACGCCGAACCCGACCTCGCCGTTCGTCTACACCGGTTCGGCAGCGGGTCTCTACATGGTCATCTGCTTCGTTGATCTGTGGATCCTGATCACCGGCGTCGGCGGCGAGAAGCTGGCTCGCAGGATGACGCTCATCGCGCTTCCCGCAGCTATTCACATGCACACCACGACCGCGTTCGTGCTGTCGATGAACAAGTCGCGGGAGCTATGGCACACCGCGATGATGGTGCCGATCTTCCTGACTTCGGCGACAGCTTCGGGTGTGGCCCTGCTCCTGGTCGTCGCCTACATCATGCAGGCGACGACGGACCTGAAGTTCAAGTCGAGCATGTTCCGGAGTCTCGCGACCTTGCTCGCGACCGTCATCATCATCGACCAGTTCTTGCTGGCGGTCGAAGTGCTTTCGGTCTACTGGCCGACCTCGGCCATGACGGGTCACGTGTTCCGCTTCGACCAGTTCCTCACCGGGCGTCTCGCATGGGCGTTCCTGCCCGTGTTCATCCTCGGGATGACCGCGTTCGCGTTGCTGGCGCGGCGCTCGACCCGCCACCTGCCGAGGGTGCAGATCACCGCCTCGGTCCTGTACGTGATCGCGGTGTTCTTCAAGCGCTACTCACTCATGGCGATGGGCTTCTCGGTCAGCACGCTCGGACAGAAGGCGCCGATCTACTTCCCAAGCATGGTCGAGGCGTTCCTCGCGCTCGGGATTCTCGCCTTCGGCATGCTGTTCTTCACGGTGGTGTCGAAGCTGCTGCCGATGGAGGTTCCCGAGGAGGAGCACACGCTCGAGGCAGGGGTGGCGTCGTGAGCCCGCGCATCGTCGATAGCCTGTCCGCGCGCGTCCGCTCACTGCCCCGCGTCGTCGTGTGGGCCGTCGCCGCGGTTCTCGGCGCGATCGTCCTCTCGGTCGTGGTCGCGCTCGCGATGACCTCGCGACCGGCGTTCCTTGGCGGGTATCACAGCCTGGAGGACAACTACGCGTCGCTGCAGGCGTCCGCGCACAGCGAGCTGACCTGCGGACAGTGCCACGTCGACCCGCGCGGACCGATCGTCTCCGAGGCCGTGCTGGTGGGTGAGTTCTATCGCGGCCTGTACTCCAAGCCCGACGCACCGGCGTTCGTGCGGCTCAAGACGCCGACCCGCGACGCGTGCCTCTCGTGTCACCGCAACGACTGGAGTCAGGACGCGTCCAGGACCGCGAACGTGCCGCATCCTGCGCACCTGCGCGTGGCCGACGAGCCGCGCGACTGCGTGGAGTGCCACAAGTGGACGGCGCACGAAGAGGACTACATCGAGCGGCACAAGCAGATGCCGTTCAGTACCGTGTGCGCGTCGTTCGGTTGCCATGTGGGCTGGAAGACGGCCGACGAATGCGGCACCTGCCATCACTCGCTGCAGGAGGACAAGGGAGAGTGGCGACTCATCCACAAGAAGACCGTCCAGGAGGCGGGACCGAACGGGTGCCTGGAGTCGTGCCATGACGCGGACCAGTGCCGTCTCTGCCACACGACGGGCAAGGTCCCTGACTTCTCCACCTCCGCGCTGACTGCAAGCGTCAAGGCCATCGAGCGAGATCACGTGAAGCCGGACTGGCTCGAGAAGCACGGTACCACGGCGCTGAAAGATGACTCGAAGTGCTTCGCATGCCACGTGTCGACAGGCGAGTGCGACGACTGCCACGCGCGACGTCCGGCATTCCACGGTCTGGAGTCCACCTGGTTGACGCGTCACAAGGACCTGTCCAAGGACGAGCGCCGGTGTCTCACGTGTCACGAGAAGAAGTGGTGCGAGGATTGCCACGACGAGTTCAAGAAGAACAGCTAGTGGACGACCGCGACGATACGACGTCCGGCGACGGCGATACGACCGCGACGCCCGACAGCGACGCGACGCCGAAGCGGAAGCGACGCTTCCCGGCTAAGACCGCGATCGCGCTCGTCGTCATCGTGCTCATCGGCCTGCCGATCTTCTCGATGCTGCAGCCTGGCTACTACGGGCGCTACCCGGAGTTGCGCGAGCGCATGGACAACTGGCGCGTCTCGACGCACGCCCGCATCCCGTGTTCCGGCTGCCACGTCGATCCCGGAGTCCGCGGCTTCCTGACGTTCACTGTGAAATCGATCCCGGCGTTCTACTCCCAGCTCATCCGGGGTCCTCACGAGACCAACCTCCTGAGCGTGCCGGACCGGGAGGCATGCCAGAAATGCCACACGAGCTACCGCCAGGTCTCGGCCAACGGCGACCTGTTCATCCCGCACAAGGCCCACGTCGAGGTCCTCGAGATCAACTGCGCGGTCTGTCACCAGGACCTCGTGCACTCAGCCAACACCAAGGGCTACAACTCGCCCGAGATGATCGGGTGCCTCAAGCAGTGCCACGACGGCACGCAAGCGACGGCAGAGTGCGTCAAGTGCCACACGCGCAAGGAAGTGCCGGAAGGCCACCGTGCCAAGGACTGGCTCGAGGTCCACAGCACGCAGGTCAAGACCGTGGACTGCGGCTCGTGCCATGCATGGTCGCCGGACTACTGCGCCGAATGCCACGCGAAGCGACCGGCATCGCACGTCGGCAACTGGAAGAAGGCTCACCAGTACGCCGCCGAGAAGAGCAGCGACAAGCGGTGCCCGGTCTGCCACGACGAGAAGTTCTGCCAGGACTGCCACGACTGACGGGTAGCAGGCTCGCCTCGCTGCCCAAGGAGGAACGGTGTCGGAAGCGCACAACAGACCACGGCGGAAGCCGAGGAGGACGCTCTCGGATCGTATGCGCGACCTGGCGCATATGAGCCCTGAGCGTCGCCGATCGCTCATGTTCCGGGGCGTCGCTGCCCTTGCGATCACGGTGCTCGTCCTCATCCCCGGCTACCTGAGCTCGCGACCCGTCTTCTTCCAGCGCTACGCGAACACACAGGCCCAGTACCGGACGTGGACCGAATCGGTGCACGCGAAGGTGCCGTGCCAGAGCTGCCATGTCTCGCCCGGGCTCGTGGCTCAGACGGAGTTCGGCGCCACGATGCTCGGCGAGTTCTACATCTCGAGGGTGCTTCGCTCCAGGGAGCCGAAGATCCTCGGCACGCCAGCCAACGCGGCGTGCGAGAGGTGCCACATCGACCTGCGGACCGTCTCTCCGTCGGGCGACCTCAACATCCCGCACAAGGCGCACGTCGATATCCTCAAGGTGCGCTGCGTGAAGTGCCACGAGTTCCTCGTGCACGAGCTGAGCCCGGAAGGCAAGCACACGCCTCGGATGCTCCTGTGCCTGGAGTGCCACGACGGGGATCAGGCCAAGGACGCGTGCTCGACGTGCCACACGCAGAAGTCGGTTCCGGCGAACCATCGGAAGGCGGACTGGCTCATCGTGCACCCGGACAAGCAGGCGGAACTCGACTGTGCGAGCTGCCATGCCTGGACCGAGGACTGGTGTGTCGAGTGCCACTCACGGCGCCCGGTGTCGCATGTTGCGAAATGGCGCAGCAAGCACGGCGCGGCCGTCGAGCAGCGACGCAACTGCGAGGCGTGTCATGCGGCGGACTTCTGTGTGCGCTGCCACGGCGAGGTGCCGAAGCTGAACTTCGATCCGGCGCTGAAGCTGGTGGAGTAGGGGGCGTCCACGGCGCTGCGACTGCACCGCATCCGACCGTGCGCCGCTTACTTAGAACCCCCGAACCGGCCGGTAGAGCGTGTCGCGCTGCATCGGCCGGAAGCCGGCGTCGCTGATCAGTCGCACGAGTTCGTCGCGCGCGAGCATGAAGTGCGTGCCGGCGGCCGCGACAACGTTCTCCTCGATCATCGTCGAGCCCATGTCGTTGGCGCCGAACGTGAGCGCCACTTGGCCGATCTTCGCGCCCTGGGTGACCCAGCTTGCCTGGATGTTCTCGATGCTGTCGAGGTAGAGGCGCGAGACGGCGAGCGTGCGCAGGTAGTCCCAGCCGCTTGCAGCGGCAAGTGGGACGCCGGCCGCGGCGGCTTCGTCCTCGGCCAGCTCGGTGTTGCCGGGCTGGAACGACCAGGGGATGAAGGCGCGGAAGCCGACGTGCCCGCCTGCGACCGCCTCGTCCTGCACCTCGCGCACGCGGCGCATGTGCTCTATGCGTTCGGGACGCGTCTCGAGGTGGCCGAACATCATCGTCGCGGTCGTGGAGATGTCGAGTTGGTGCGCATCGCGCATCACGTCGAGCCACTGGTCGGACGTCGCCTTGCGCGGCGAGACGTGACCCCGCACGCGGTCGACGAGGATCTCGGCGCCGCCGCCCGGCAGCGAGTCGAGGCCGGCGTCGCGCAGCCGCGCCAGCACGTCGCGCGGGGGCAGGGCGGAGAGTCGCGAGAGGTGCCAGACCTCCGGCGGACCGAAGCCGTGCACGTGGATCGGATAGCGGGCCTTCAGCTCGCGGAGCATCTCTTCGTACCACTGGAGAGGCAGGCCGGGATGCATGCCGCCCTGGAGCAGGATGGCGGTACCTTCGAGGTCGAGCGTCTCCTGGACCTTGGCGTAGAGCTCGTCGGGTTCGAGCACGTAGGCCTCGGGCGAGTCCGCGTCGCGATAGAACGCGCAGAACGTGCAGCCGCTCACGCACATGTTCGTGTAGTTGATGTTGCGGTCGACGATGAAGGTGACCTCGCGCTCGGGGTGCAGCCGGTCGCGCATCGCGCTTGCCGCGGCCGCGAGATCGAGCATGTCGGCCGAGGAGAGAAGCAGCAGCGCCTCGTCCTCGGTCAGCCGGTGCTCGCCGAGCGCGGCAGCGAACGCAAGCACGCTGGCGGTTGCGGCGGCGGGGTCGGTAGGGGTCGACGGCGAGTTCCGCAGCGAAGGCGCGTCAGCGCCGAAGCGAGGACTGCTCGAGCCGGCATCCCCTGCCGGCACTGACGCCTGCAAGCTCACGCGTCCTCCCCGAAGATGCGGACGGTCGGCACGTCGTCGAGCTGGTCGATTGCGGCCGCCTCGGAGAGGTAGCGCGCCAGCCCCTCGCGGTACTGCGGTTCGAAGCGGAAGACGAGCGCGTCGAAGTAGCTGCGGAAGTACGCGACCGGGAACGACTCCCAGCGCGCGGCGTATTCGGAGATCGCGTCGAGGTTGGCGCGGCAGTAGGCGAGCGAGCCGTTGAGCGCGTCGGCAACGCCGCGGACGGCGTCGGGGTTCTCCTCGGCAAAGGTGCGGCGCACCGCCCACACGGCGTAGACCATCGGCAGGCCGGTCCACTCGGTCCAGACGGCGCCGAGGTCGTATCTCAGCAGGTCGGACGGCTGCCAGTAGGCGCGCAAGGCGTCATCGCCGATCAGCAGCGCGGCGTCGGCCTCGCGCATCATTCCGGCGAGGTCCGACGGCATCTCGACGTAGTCCGGGAACACACTCCAGTGCTTCGCGAGCAGGATCCGGGCGAGCACCTGGGAGGTGCGCGAGGCGTTCGTGAGGGCGACCGTGCGGCCGTCGAGACCTTCGACGGGCTCCTTGGCGAGCAGGAGGATCGACTGGACTTCGCCGTCGGAGGAGATCGCGATGTCGGGGAGCAGCACGAAGTCGTCGGCGTGGCGCGCGTATTCGATGCTCGGAATCGGTGCGATGTCGAGCTCGCCGTCGAGGAGCGCGGTTGCGAGGTCGGCGGGGTTGGCCTTCACGAGATCGACGTCGAGGAGCACGTCGTTCTTTACGAGGCCGTAGTAGAGCGGAAGGCAGTTAAGGAATTGGATATGTCCGAGTTTAGGCCGTGGCATCATGGCTCCTCGTGAACGGACGGCAGTGGACCCGCGCGCAAGATTCTACTAGAACTCCCAGGAGCATGCTTCATCATGCAGGAGAGAACCTACTGTATTTTGCACCTTGCGTCCACGATGTGTGTGACGTACAATGCGCAGGAGGTGAGCTACTGTTTGGAGGATGTTGATGCCGACGCTTGGCGAGATCGTCCACATCAAAGCGGGCTACTCGTTTCGTTCCCGAATCGAGCGGGTTCCCGACGGCACAATCGCCGTCATCCAGGCGAGCGACGTCCCTGATAGCGGGTTCGTCGCCGTAGACGATCTTGCGCATATCGAGCCGGCCGAGGGACTTGGCGCCGAGTTTGTCGAGCCCGGCGACATTGTGATCACCACGCGGGGAGATTCCATCCGAGCGGCAGTCGTGCCCGCGACGCCCAGGCCCGCAATCATCGCGGCCCCGCTGTTGCGTTGTCGTGTGGCGAATGGCCACGTGATGCCCGAGTATCTTGCCTGGTATCTCAACCAGCCCAAAGTTGAGGCGACGCTCACTCGAAGCGCGGAGGGCACGAACATCAAGATGATTCGTCGAGCCGTGCTGGAGGCGCTCGAGATCGATGTGCCACCGTTCGAGCGACAGCACATCGTCGTCCAGTTGGCCGATCTTGCCGAGCGCGAGCACTCTTTGCAGTCCGAGCTTGAGATTCGTACAGGCCAGTTGCTTTCAGCCGTGATGATGCAGTTCGCCGAGGGAGGCGCTCGATGACCAAGATCCGCCAGAAAGACGTGAATGACGCCGCGTGGGCCGCATGTGACACGTTCCGTGGCGCCGTCGACCCAGCACAGTACAAGGACTACATCCTGGTCATGTTGTTCCTCAAGTACGTGTCCGACGCATGGCTCGAACACTACGAGGGGTACCGGAAACAGTACGGGGAGGACGACACGCGCATCTGCCGCAAACTCGAACGCGAGCGCTTTGTCCTGCCAGAAGGCGCGAGCTACTACGACCTCTACAAGCAGCGAACTGCCGACAACATCGGTGAGATCATCAATATCGCGCTCGACGCGATCGAGGACACGAACAAGCTCAAGCTCGACGGTGTGTTCCGCAACATCGACTTCAACAGCGAGGCGAACCTCGGCAAGACGAGAGACCGGAACCGTCGGCTCAAGATGCTGCTCGAGGACTTCCACAAGCCCGAACTCGACATGAGTCCGAGCCGTGTGTCTGAGGACGTCATAGGAAACACCTACATCTATCTGATTGAACGATTCGCCACCGACGCGGGCAAGAAGGCCGGTGAGTTCTACACGCCGCACGCGGTCTCCCAACTTGTGGCCAAGCTGGCAGCGCCCAAGCCAGGAAACGAGATATGCGACCCGACGTGCGGTTCAGGTGGTCTCCTCATCGAGGCGGCGAGGGAGGTTGGCGGCAGAGACTTCGCGCTCTGCGGCATGGAGGTCAACGGCTCAACATGGGCGCTCGCCCGTATGAACATGTTCCTGCATGGTTTCGACAGCGCCCGCATTGACTGGTGCAACACGCTCGCGAGCCCAACGCTCGTGGAAGACGACCGTCTCATGCGCTTCGACGTCGTTGTGGCCAACCCGCCGTTCTCGTTGGACAAGTGGGGTGCCGAGGAAGCTGGTGGCGACCGCTACAACCGCTTCTGGCGGGGGATTCCGCCCAAGAGCAAGGGCGACTGGGCGTTCATCACGCACATGGTCGAGGTTGCCCGTGAGCGTGAGGGTCGCGTGGCGGTCGTGGTACCGCACGGCGTGCTCTTTCGAGGGCAGGCCGAGAAGCGCATTCGTCAGCACATGATCGAGGAGAACCTGCTCGACGCGGTGATAGGGCTACCCGGCAACCTGTTTCCCACGACCGGCATCCCAGTCGCCATCCTCGTGTTCGATCGCGCCCGCGAGAAGGGTGGCTCGCGAGAGCAGTGCACGGATGTTGTCTTCATCGATGCGAGCAAGGAATTCATTCCGGGCAAGAGTCGCAACACCCTCGCCCCCGAGCACATCACGCGTGTCATCGACACGTACCGCTCGCGCAGTGGTGTGGACAAGTATGCCTACGTGGCTACTGCCGAGGAGATCGTTGAGAACGACTTCAACCTAAATATCCCTCGCTACGTTGACACGTACGAGGAGCCCGAGCCGATCGATATCGTGGCGGTGCAGACGGAGATCGAGGAGCTGGAAGGTGAGCTTGCCGAGGTCCGCGGCAAGATGAAGGCAATCATCAAGGAGATGCTCTCATGAGTGCCGAGGAAGTCGAGCGCACGCACCACGTGACGTTCGAGTCGCTGAAGCATGTAGACGAGGCCGGCGTCGAGTACTGGTTCGCGCGCGAACTGCAGCCGGTGCTGGAGTACGGCACGTGGGACAAGTTCAAGTGTGTGGTCGAGAAGGCGATTTCCGCCGCCGAACGCTCGGAAATGCCTGTTCAAGAGCATTTTTCCCATGTGGGAAAAATGGTCGAGCTTGGCGCGGGTGCCACACGTGAGATCGAGGACTTCAAGCTCTCGCGCTACGCGTGCTATCTCATCGTCCAGAATGGCGATCCCACCAAGCCGGTCATCGCCAACGGGCAGACATACTTCGCAATCCAGACGAGGCGGACCGAACTCGCCGATGATGAGCGATTCCGCGAGCTGACCGAGGACCAGAAGCGCGTCTTCTTGCGTGACGAGGTTCGCGAGCACAACAAGCAGCTTGTCGAGACCGCGCAGCGAGCGGGCGTCGAGACGCCCAGGGACTTCGCCATCTTCCAGGACCACGGATACCGCGGTCTGTATGGAGGGCTTGGTGCTCGCGACATTCACAGTCGCAAAGGGCTCAAGAAGCGCGAGACCATTCTCGACCACATGGGGAGCACCGAGCTAGCCGCGAATCTCTTCCGCGCGACGCAGGCCGGGGAGAAGCTTCGCCGGGACGAAGTCACGGACAAGGCCGAAGCGAACGAGACGCATTTCGAGGTAGGCAAGCGGGTGAGACAAACGATCGCTGACATTGGCGGCGAGATGCCGGAGGATCTGCCCACTCCCGACCGCAGCGTCAAGGAACTCGAGCGCGAGCGGAAGTCGCTGGAGGGCGACGATGAATAGGGACTGGCCGACGGTGAGGCTTGGGGAACTTCTCAGTGAACCGATTCGCAATGGATACTCGCCGGTCTGTGGTGACATTCCAACAGGGCGCTGGGTCCTTGGTCTGGGGGCACTTGGTGAGAACGGAATCATTGTCTCCGGAATCAAGCCCGCTCCGCCCGACGACCCCTCGGTCGCCCGCACCGAGCTGAGAGTAGGTGACTTTCTAGTCAGCCGCTCAAACACCCGTGGCAAGGTCGGACTTGTGGCGCTGTGGCGCGATCAAGTGGCGGCCTGCTCCTATCCGGACTTGATGATGCGCTTCAGGGTGGACGCGAGCCGCGTCGATCTCGACTACCTCGAGGCCTACTTGCGATCACCCATGGCTCGGCACCATCTGCAACGGGCCGCCGCGGGCACTAGCGGCAGCATGGTCAAGATCAACAGGCGTGCCGTCGAGACACTCGAAGTGCCTCTACCTTCCCTCGCCGAACAGCATCGCATCGCCAACATCCTCTCAACATGGGATATGGCCATTGAGAAGACCGAGCGGCTCATCAAGGCCAAACGCACAGGAATCGTTGGGTTGGCGCGCGCCACCGCGGGAGACGGCGGAGGACTCCAGGTACGCCTGGGTGAGATATGCACCATCTCGAAAGGCGTGGGTCTCTCGAAGGACGCGTTGGACCCCGCCGGTACTCACGCGTGCATCCTGTATGGAGAGCTCCACACGGTGTACGGCGAGGTCGTCACTGAGATTCGCAGTCGGACCAACCTCCTTGAAGGAACACGCTCAGAACGCGGAGACGTTCTCATCCCGAGTTCTTCCGAGACGGCCGAGGATCTGGCCAACGCGACTGCGCTGCTGCAGGACGGTGTGCTTCTAGGTGGCGACATCAACATTCTGCGACCGAAGAATCCCTGTGAGTACGATGCGGAGTACTTGGCGTATACCCTCACGCATGTGAACCGCAAGGACATCGTTCGACTTGCCCAAGGCCATTCGGTTGTCCATCTCTACGGTCGCGACATCTCCCGAGTCGAGGTCAGTCTGCCTGACATCGAAAGGCAGGCCGAGGTCGCACGCGCCCTCAGGGTTGGTCAGCAGGAGGTAGAGCTGCTGAGACAGCTGGTTTCTGAGTACAAGAGACAGCGTGATGCGTTGATGCAGACGCTATTCTCCGGAGGGGGCGGGCGGGCGTCATGACCCCCTTCGCCTTCAATGAGGAGCATCTCTCCCAGATTCCGGCGCTCCAGCTCCTGATGTCGCTCGGCTACGAGTGCCTGTCGCCCGAGCAGGCGCTCGCCCTGCGCGGCGGTCGCCTCGGCAACGTGATTCTCGAAGACGTTCTGCGCGAGCAGATCAAGAGCCTCAACCGCATTGCCTACAAGGGCGGTGACTATCTCTTCAGCGAGGAGAACGTGCAGTCTGCAATTCAGCGCCTCAAGAGCGTGAAGTTCGACGGACTGCAACGTATCAACGAGGCTGTCTACGACCTCCTCACGTTGGGCACCACGCTCGAACAGACGATCGAGGGCGACTCCCGCAGCTTCAACCTTCGCTACATCGACTGGGAGAACCCAGGCAACAACGTCTACCACGTCTCTGCGGAGTTCGCCGTCGAGCGCACGCGCACCCCGGACACCGCGCGCCCGGACATCGTGCTCTTTGTCAACGGCATCCCGCTCGCGGTCATCGAGTGCAAGTCGCCATCGACCGATCTTGCACAGGCGATCTCGCAGCAGATACGGAACCAGAATCTCGAGTACATCCCGCAGCTCTTCGCGTTCGCGCAGCTTCTGCTCGCTGTGAACAAGAACGAAGCGAGATACGCGACCGTAGGCTCATCGGCATCGTTTTGGGGTCTGTGGCGGGAAGAGGACGACGACACGGACACAGTGGCCGAAATCGTGCACGCCCCGCTGAACCCGGAACAGATCGACGCTCTGTTCTCGGGTGAGTTTGCATCAGCTCGGCGGCACTTCGAGGAACTTGAGGCGGCGGGGCAGCGTGAAGTCACGGTGCAAGACGAGGCGCTCTACCACCTGTGTCGACCCGAACGCCTGCTTGAGCTGGCGTATCGCTTCACACTGTTCGAGGGTGGCGAGAAGCGCATTGCGCGCTATCAGCAGTACTTCGTGGTCAAGTCGACGCTGGCTCGCGTGAAGCGGTTCGATGAAAGTGGCGCGCGAAGCGGCGGCATGATCTGGCAAACACAAGGCTCCGGCAAGTCGCTCACGATGGTGATGCTCGCGCGCAACCTTGCACTCGATTCCGAGATCGCCAATCCACGAATCGTTCTCGTGACAGATCGTGACGACCTCGACAAGCAGCTGAAGAACACGTTCGCCGCGTGTGGGCTCACTCCTCGGCGGGCTACATCCGGTCGCAACTTGCTCAAGCTCGTCTCGGAGACAGACGCCGCGATCATCACCACGCTCGTCCACAAGTTTGTGGGCGCGCTTGAGAGCAACCGGTACGTGAACGACTCGCCCGATGTGTTCGTGTTGGTAGACGAGAGCCACCGCACGCAATTTGGCAGTCATGCTGCCAAGATGCGGCAGATGTTCCCGCGGGGCTGCTATCTGGGGTTCACGGGCACGCCACTCATGAAGAAGGAGAAGAACAACTTCCTCAAGTTCGGCGGACTCATCGATCCGTCGTACTCGATGAGGCAGGCGGTCGAGGATCAGGCTGTGGTGCCCCTGCTCTATGAGGGCCGACATGTGGTGATGGGGCAGGATCAGCGCGCGATCGACACGTGGTTCGAGCGATACACCCAGGATCTGGCCGAAGAGCAGGTCGCGGACCTCAAGAAGAAGTACGCGCGTGCAAACATGCTCTCGCGGGCCGATCGGGTGATCTACATGCGTGCCTTCGACATCAGCGAGCACTTCTGTGCGAACTGGCAGGGTACCGGCTTCAAGGCTCAGCTGGTGGCGCCAACGAAGGCCGACGCCCTTTCCTACAAGCGCTATCTCGATGAGTTGGGTCAGGTCACGAGCCAAGTGGTCATCTCGGGTCCTGACACGCGCGAGGGCTGGTCCGATCCCGCAGAGGAGCCGACCGACGAGGTGATCCGCTTCTGGAACTCGATGATGGCCAAGTATGGCGACGAGGCCACCTACAACGAGCGCGTCATCGATCAGTTCAAGAACTCGGACGATCCCGAGCTTCTCATCGTCGTTCACAAGTTGCTCACCGGATTCGACGCGCCGCGAAACACCGTGCTCTATCTGTGCCGCAGTCTGCGGGAGCACACGTTGCTTCAGGCCATCGCACGCGTGAACCGGGTCTTCGAGGGCAAGGAATTTGGCTACGTCGTCGACTACGAGGGTGCGCTCGGAGAGCTCGACCAGGCACTCGCGATGTACGATGCGCTCGACGGCTTCGATGAGGCTGACCTCACGGGCACGATTGCCTCGGTCAATGCCGAGATATCCAAGCTTCCACAGAGGCACGCCGACCTGCTCGGTCTGTTCAAGACGGTGCGCAATGCCTACGACGAGGAAGCCTACGAGATCTTCCTTGCGGACAGAGCGACCCGTGATGACTTCTACGAACGTCTCTCGGCGTACGCGCGGACTCTGGCCGTCGCGCTCTCCTCGGAATCGTTCGTCGTGGAGACCGATCCGGACAAGGTGTGGGCATACAAGGCCGACCTCAGGCGGTTTGAGAAGCTCAGACAGGCCGTGCGGTTCCGCTTCGCGGAATCAGTGGACTACCGCCAGTACGAGCCGCGCATCAAGAAGCTGCTCGACACGCACATTCATGCCGACGAGGTCATCACGCTCAATGAGCCCGTGAACATCTTTGACGAGGCTCAATTCGATGAGCTCAAGCAAGCGCGTGGTGTGGCGGAAGGGAAGCGCCCGGCGGCACTTGCGGATGCGATCGCGCACGCGACCAAGCGCGCCATCGCAGAGCGGATGGATGAGGACCCGGCTCTCTACGAGCGGTTCTCGGAGATGATTCAGCGCGCTATCGATGACTTTCTGGCCAGGCGACTGAGCGAGACTGAGTACCTGGCGACAGTCGTTGATATTCGGCACAAGGTTGTGGTGGGCCAGCACGAGGACGTGCCGACCGCCATCGAGAACGACGAGGCTGCGATGGCGTACTTCGGTGTGGTGCGCCGGGTGCTCGACACTGCTGGCAAAGATGGGGTGGATTTGGATGATGTGGGCGCTGATGCGGCCCTGGCCATCCGCAAGATTTTCGCGCGCAACGAGAAGGTACGGTTCTGCGACGACATGGACGCGCAGAATCGTGTTCGCAACGAGATCGATGACTACCTGTACGACGTCGTTGGAGATGAGCGGGGTGTCCACCTCGATCCTGATGCTCATGACGAGGTGATCGAGTGTGTCATGCGCGTGGCACAGACCAGGGCGGCGCGCTAGATGGAGCCGCGCGGGGACATCACCTACGGCGGGCGGCGCATGGGCTTCGAGGTGTTCCATGCTGACCGCCAGACGCTTGAGATCGCCGTGCATCCGGACGGATCAGTGGTGGTCACCGCGCCGCTCGGCTCGGTGTATGCCGACATACACGAACGCGTTGCCAAGCGTGCTCGCTGGATAGCCGCCCAACAAGCCTACTTCGAACAGTTCTCACCTCGGACTCCCCCGCGGCGCTTCGTGAGCGGGGAATCGCATCTGTATCTAGGACGGCGCTATCGGCTCAAGGTCTCCTCGGCGGAGACGGATGGCGTCAAGCTCGTTGGCGGGCGCTTTGTCGTGGAGGTCAGGGGGGAAGTCAGTCCTGAGAGGGTCGAGATGCTGCTTCGCCGATGGTATGCGGAGAAGGCGCAGGAACGCCTGTCTGAGCGATTCGATGCATGCTGGGGCCGTTTCGAGACGCGAGCGACGCGGAACAGGCCGCAGCTTCGGATTCGGCGCTTGCGTTCGCGGTGGGGGAGCATGTCGTCGAGTGGGATTCTGACACTGAACGTGGATCTCGTGCGGGCACCTACCGAGTGCATCGACTATGTGATCAATCACGAGCTGTGTCATCTGGAGCATGCGGATCACGGACCGGCGTTTCGAGCGCTTCTGGAGCAAGTGCTGCCGGATTGGGAACGGCGCAAGCACAGGCTGGAGATGACCATGGCCTAGAGGCCGAGGTCTGATTTCGGCGAGTGCGCCGGACTTCGCCGCCGGGTTGAGCGGCTGTGGACACCCACGGTTGGGAGGTCGACATGAGGGCCAAGGTTCGGCGGTGTGGCAACGGCGTTGCTGTGAGGATACCCACGCACCTTGCCGAGCAGGTGGGGCTTGCTGACGACTCGGATGTCGAGTTGCGCCTCGTATGCGGAGGTCTGCTGGTCATGCCCGCGTCGTCGCGGTCTGTGCTCCTTGACACGCTGCTCGATGGCGTCACCGATGAGAACTGTCATGGCGAGAGTGATACGGGTGCGTCGGAGGGCCGGGAGGCGTGGTAGCGGCCCGCTCGCCTCGTCACTCCTCGGCGAAGATCTCGACGACGTTGTAGAGCGTGTCGCGCTCGACCGCGACGTGCCCCGTCTCGCGGATCATCGCGATGAGGTCGGACTTCGTGAGCGCCTCAGGCGTGGTCGCCCCGGCCATGTGCGTTATCTTCTCCTCGACGACGGTGCCGTCGATGTCGTCGACGCCGAAGACGGTCGAGAGCTGGGCGACCTTCAGGCCGACCATGATCCAGAACGCCTTGATGTGCGGAATGTTGTCGAGCATGAGGCGCGCGATGGCGAGCGTCTTGAGGTCGTCGAAGCCGGTCGTTGCCGGCAGGTCGGCGAGCTCGGTGTTGGCCGGGTGGAACGCGAGGGGGATGAATGCGAGGAAGCCGCCGCTTGTGTCCTGCTGCTCGCGCAGGCGGATGAAGTGGTCGACTCTCTCCTCGGCCGTCTCGATGTGGCCGTAGAGCATCGTGCAGTTCGTCTTGATGCCGAGTGAGTGGGCCTCGCCGTGGATGCGGAGCCAGACGTCACTGACGGTCTTCTTCTCCCACGCCGCCGCGCGCGTGCGGTCCGAGAAGATCTCGGCGCCGCCGCCGGGAAGCGCGTCGAGGCCGGCCTCCTGCAGGTCGCGCAGCACTTCGAGCGTCGGCTTGTCGGCGATGATCGCCATGTGTTCGATCTCGACGGCGGTGAACGCCTGCACGATCACGTGCTTGGGGATCGCCTCGCGCACCCGGCGCACCATGTCGACGTAGAACTCGTAGCTCCACTCCGGGTGCAGGCCGGAGACGATGTGGACCTCGTAGGCTCCGTCGTTGGCGCCCTCGACGGCAGCCTCCACGATCGAGTCGAGCGTCATCTCGTAAGCGCCCGGCTCGCCCGCGCTGCGTGCGAACGCGCAGAACTTGCAGCGGTTGCGGCAGATGTTGGTCGGGTTGATGTGGCGGTTGACCATGAAGTAGACACGGTCGCCGTTGATCCGCTGGCGCGTGTGGTTGGCCAGCTGCGCGATGCCGATGAGGTCGTTGCTTGCGTACAGTGCGATGCCGTCCTCGCGCGTGAGTCGCTCACCTGCGGCGACGCGCTCAGCGATCGGCTCAAGGGCGGAATCGATGAGGTGGAACTCAGACACGTGGCGGCTCCTTGGTTCGGCGCTTGCCGAGGATGTCAGACCGGTGTGAGATGGTATTCGCAGGGGTTGAGCGGGCACCATTCTACTCCAATGCGCGTGCGCGGGGGCGACGGGACTACGTGTGCAATTGGGTAGAACTACCAACAACAGAGACTTGGTAACCTGGCCGCGGCGAAGCTGTTGTGCCTCGCTCGTATGGAGGAGGACGTTCATGAAGAAGGGGAGCATGCGGTGGATACTCGCGGTGCTCGCGCTTGCCGTTCTGGTCGCGGTCGCGATGACAGGATGTTCGAGCGAGACCAAGACCGACACCGGGACGGACACGGGCGGGGCCGAAGAAGCGAAAGGGCCGGTCGTCATCGGCTCGAAGATCGACATCGAAGGCTCGATCCTTGGCCAGATCATCATTCAGGTGCTTGAGAACGATGGGTTCACCGTGACCGACAAGACGCGCACCGGTGCGACGGATGTCGTGCGCAAGGCGCTGCTCGCCGGTGAGATCGACGCATATCCCGAGTACACCGCCAACGCGCTCACGGTCTTCTACGCCGACAAGGAGATTGACCCTGAGACCCTGAAGGACGCTGAGGCCACCTACGCGGAGGCCTCGAAGCTCGACCTCGAGAACGCGGAGATCGTGTGGCTGACGCCTGCGCCTGCGAACAACACGTGGGCGGTGGCGGTACCCAAGGCGCTGGCCGAATCGGACAACCTCGCCACGCTGGAGGACTGGGCGGACTACATCAACGACGGCGGCAAGGTGAAGATCGTCGGATCGCAGGAGTTCTTCGATCGCGCCGACGCGTTCCCGGGCTTCGAGAAGGCCTACGGCTTCAAGCTCAAGTCCGACCAGAAGGTGGCGCTTGCGACCGGGGACACTGCGGTCACCGAGAAGGCGGCCGCCGAGGGCACCGACGGAGCCAACGCGGCGATGGCGTACGGAACAGACGGCACGATCGCGGCACTGGATCTCGTCGTTCTCGGTGATCCGCTCGGCGTTCAGCCTATCTACCAGCCGGCGCCGACGTTCCGCAAGGCGATCATCGACACGTATCCGGAGATCGAGACGTTGCTCAACCCCGTGTTTGGCGAGCTCGATCTCGAGACGCTGCAGGGCCTCAACGCCCAGGTGTCCGTTGAAGGCAAGGACGCCGCCGTCGTGGCCGCGGAGTGGCTCAAGACCGTCGGCGTCCTGAAGTAGAAGGAAGCGAGAGATAGTAGCTCATCCCAAGCAGGATGTGGGGCAACCCGTCGGGCGTGTTGACCGTGTCGCCGCGTTCGGGGCGGTCGTGGCGCTGGCGGGCTGTTTCGTGCTCCCGTTCGTCGAGTTTCGCGCGAACCGCATTGTCAGTGGGACGCCCCAGACCATCGCGGTCGCCGGGACGTGGGGTTGGGCGCTCGTCGCCGTGTGTGTGACCGGCTTGGCTGCGGCCATTGCATCGCCGGCCGCTCGACGCGGTGCCCTTGTGCTCGCCGCGGGCGTGGCGACGGCTTCCTTGCTGCCCTGGGCTCTCGGGTCGGCTGCCGTGTCGCTGCAGGCTGGAACCGATGCGGTGTCGCGCGTCTCTGTCGGAGATGGGTCATGGCTCGTGCTCGTGGGCGCGGTGATTGTGCTCTTCCAGGGCTCCCGCTCCCGCCCGCCCGCGTGGCTACGGTGGTGCGCACTCGCCGCCGTGGCGGTTGCGTGGGCTCTCTCGGCGACAGCCGGCGGACTTGCCGAGCTCTCACTCGCCAAGGAGTTCGCCGCTCAGTCGCGACGGTTCTGGCAACTTGTGGGCGAACACCTTGTGCTCTCAAGCGCGGGACTGGCGTTCGGCGTGTTGTTTGGTGTGCCGCTCGGTGTGCTCGCGTCCCGCAACCGCATCGTGCGCAACGCAACGCTTTCGGTGGTCGGAACACTGCAGACAGTCCCGTCGCTCGCGCTCCTTGGCCTGCTCGTGTTCCCACTCACCGCGGTCGGGCTGCACGGGATCGGTTCCACGCCTGCGATCATCGCGCTGACGCTCTATGCGCTGCTGCCTGTCGTTCGCAACACGTACGTGGGACTCGCGGGGGTCGATCCCGCGGCGCTCGACGCGGGACGCGGTATGGGCATGAGTCGGGCGCAGCTTCTGTTACGGGTCGAGGCGCCACTTGCGCTGCCGCTCGTGCTCGAAGGCGTGCGTGCGGCAGCCGTGCTCGTGATCGGCATCGCGGCGGTCACCGCGTTCGTGGGCGCGGGCGGCCTGGGCATCCTCGTGTTCCAGGGCTGGGGTCAGCAGGCCGATGACCTCACGCTCCTCGGCGCAATACCGATGGTGGTGCTCGCTGTTGTCGCTGATGCTGCATTGCGCCTGCTCACCGCGCTCGTTGTCTCGCCCGGAATTCGCGAGGAGGTTGCATGATCCGCTTGCAGGACGTGACCAAGCGCTATGGGGATGCGATCGCCGTCGACAGCGTGAGCTTCGAGGTGCCCCGGGGCGAAGTGTGCGTGCTCATCGGTCCTTCCGGCTGCGGCAAGACCACGACGCTTCGGATGATCAACCGGCTCATCGAGCCCACCAGCGGCTCGATCGAGGTCGAGGGCCAAGACATCATGAGCGTGCGGCCCGAGGAGCTGCGCCGCCATATCGGCTACGTCATCCAGTCGGTCGGCCTGTTCCCGCACCTCACCGTTGCCGACAACATCGCGACTGTGCCCCGTCTCCTTGGCTGGCGCGATGATCGCATGCGTTCGCGCGTGATGGAGCTGCTCGATCTCGTGGGGCTTGCGCCCGATGACTATGCGGCCAAGTACCCGCGGCAGCTTTCCGG
Organism: Actinomycetota bacterium; assembly: GCA_030682655.1. Taxonomy (NCBI): domain Bacteria; kingdom Bacillati; phylum Actinomycetota; species Actinomycetota bacterium. The sequence goes on from JAUXNU010000064.1 coordinate 42,024, forward strand.
CGGTGAGGCGCAACGCGTCGGGGTGGCCCGCGCGCTGGCCGCAGACCCGCCGGTGCTGCTCATGGACGAGCCGTTCGGCGCGGTCGACCCGCTCAACCGCAATCGCCTCCAGATGGAGTTCGCGCGTATCCAGCGCGAGCTGCGCAAGACCGTCATCTTCGTGACGCACGACGTCGATGAGGCCATCCGGCTTGCGGATCGAATCGCCCTCATGCGCGATGGCCGACTGCAGCAGTACGACACACCGGAGGTCTTGCTCGATCATCCCGTCAGCAAGTTCGTTCACGACTTCATGGGTGCAGATCGCGCACTCAAGCGTCTCGGCCGCGTGCTGGTCGAGGATGTCATGCGTCGCGACATCGAGACCGCGCGCATCGACGACTCCGGCGCGATCGACCGCGCTGCCTGCGGAGACGAGCGCTTCGTCTACCTGGTCGATCATGCCGGCATGTTGCGAGGGTGGGTGGACTGCCAGGACCTCGACGAGGGGCACGCGGTCGAAGACGCCGTCACCGAGGTGGACTGGCGAGAGGTCAGCATCGGCCCGGACACATCTCTGAAAGACGCGCTCTCGGCGATGATCGGCCTCGGGTTCCGCTCGATTCCGGTGACCGATCGTGGCAGGCTCGTCGGCGCGGTCGCGCTTTCCGGCATCGAGGCCACGATGACGGGCGCGGACTCGCACATCTCACAGCTGGCCGAGGAGAACGGGAGCGAATCGCTGTGAACGCCGCGGCCGACACCCCGCGCAAGCGTTGGTGGCCCCCTGCGGTGATCGTCACGCTCGCCGTCGCCTTCGCGTGGCTCGTGACGCAACAGCAGCTGTGGGAGAGTGTGCTTGGCGGCATGTTTCCCGGCGAACGCGCAGCGATCTACCCGGTGCCGCTTGCCGCACTGACGTTGCAGCACCTGGCGATCGTAGGCATATCCAGCGGGCTCACGATTCTCGTTGGCATCCCGCTCGGCATCTGGGTCACCCGCGCATCGGGACGGGACTTCCGTGACATCGTCGCGGCCGGCGTGGACTTCGGGCAGACGTTCCCGCCGGTCGCCGTGCTCGCGCTCATGATGCCCATCCTTGGCTTCGGGCTTCGTCCGGCGGTCGTGGCGCTGTTCCTGTACGGCCTGTTCCCAGTGGTCAGCAACACAGTCGCCGGGCTTGAGGCCGTGCCCGCCACGCTCAAGGACGCGGCGCGAGGGATGGGGATGGGACGTGCACGGATCTTGCTGACGCTCGAGCTGCCGCTTGCGGCACGCGTGATCATGGCGGGCGTGCGGACCTCGGTCATCATCAACATCGGCACCGCGACCGTAGCCGCCGCGGTGGGTGCGGGTGGTCTTGGCGACCCGATCATCGGCGGTATCCAGGTGCAGAATCTTGCGTACGTGTTCGAAGGGGCGCTGGTCGCGGCTGTGCTTGCAGTTCTAGCCGACGCCGCGCTTGCGCAGGCGGAGACGGCGCTCGCGCCGAGGGGCGTCTGATCCGGCACGAGGCCAGGTTGCTTGCGGAGGCATAAGCACGAGTGATACGGTGAATAAGCACAACACATTCCTCGGTAAGGTATCGCGTGAACAAGACGCAGCTCGCTCCGGCTGACACCCTCACAACCCCATGCTTCGCGGGCGCATCCGAACTTGCGGAGACCGCGTTTCTGCGCGGCAAGACCCTCTACGAAGAAGGCATGTTCTGCTGCGAGGCCGTGCTCTCTGTCGTCAACGAAGCAGCCGGTACGCCGTTCCCACCAGATGTCATGAGGCTCGGAAGCGGATTCTGGGGAGGTCTGGCGGGGGACGGCTCAACATGTGGCGCCCTGGTCGGCTCGATCATGGCCATCGGCCTGCTCGCCGGACGTACCGCCACCAACGGTGAGTGGGAGAGCTGCACGGATGCGTCGGAGGAGATTCGCACCAGGTTCCGCGAGGCCTGCGGCGGTGTGAGCTGCGGCGGGCTCGTGCGGCCCTTCGGCGGGATGGACGGCGAGGGCCGCCGCGGCAGATGCGCCGAGATCACCGGAACCGCCTCGGCACTCGTGATCGCGCTTGCCGAGGAGCGCGGCTGGCTGTAACGCCGCCCTGGTCATGGGTCGGCACTCGCCCTACTCTAAGGCGATGAGTGACCTCGCAGACACCGTTCGCGATACGTCCGCCGCATACGACATGCTGCCCGCAGGCGGCATCGTCCTTGTGCTCGTTTCGGGCGGGGCCGACAGCACCGGGCTTCTCCGTTTGCTGATGTCGGGCGACATAGGCACCGGGTTCGCGATTCACGTCTTGCACGTCAATCACCTGCTTCGCGGCGCCGACTCCGAATGCGATGAGGAGTTCGTGCGCCGCCTCTGCGAGACACTCAAGGTCCCATTCCACGCGGTGCGCTACGACGTCGCGGCCTTCGCAAGAGACAACGGGCTCAATCTTGAAGACGCCGGTCGGCAGGTCCGGTACCGACTCGCCGAGGAGACCCTCGACAGCCTGTGCGCGGTCGCCGGAGTCCCGCCCGAGCGCGGCCGAATCGCCGTGGCGCACACGCTCGACGACCGCATCGAGACGCTGCTGATGCGCCTCGCACAAGGTACGGGTGCCACCGGTCTCGTGTCGCTGCGGCCGGTACGCGACCGCATCGTCCGCCCGCTCGCCGACGCGGCCCGTGACGACGTGCGCGACTACCTGCGCGCACTGGGCCAGGAGTGGCGCGAGGACGCGAGCAACCTGGATACGACTCGCGTGCGCGCACGCGTGCGCCACGAACTGCTGCCGGTCTTGCGCGACATCAATCCGCAGGTGGACCAGGCCATCGCTCGCACACTGGCGCTTCTGACCGACGAGGATGCGCTGCTCGCGACGATGGGCGCGGCCTTCGCGCGCGACTTCTCGCATGTCTCCCCGGGTGAAGTCGCCTTCGACCGCGCCATGATGGCGACCCTCTCGCGCCCGATGCGGCGACGCGCTATTCGCGCGGCTCTCGCCTCGGCGTTCCCGGAGGCCTCCCGCATCGAGTTCGAGCATGTCGAGGCACTTGTCGATGGACTCTCCTCGGCAAGCTTCGCGCGCGACCTGCCCGACGGCCTCCGGGCGCAGTCCGAGTACGGTAGAATGATTGTCCTGCGCTCGGGGGAAGGGTCTCCGGCGCTGGCACCTTCTTTGCTCCCCATACCGGGCAACCTCGACCTCGCCGGGGTCGGTAGCTTGATCGCCGAGGAGGTGGACCCTTCCGACACGACGGGCACGCCGGACTCCGTGGTCGTGGACGCAGGAGCGGCCGAAGCGTTCGTGGTCGACCGCCCGCGTGACGGTGATCGCATGCGACCGCTTGGTCTCGGCGGCACCAAGAAGCTGCAGGACCTGCTCGTTGACGCGAAGGTTCCGCAGCGGTTCCGGCAGACCACGCCCGTCGTTCGAGATGGCGAAAGTGTCGTGTGGGTGGCAGGTGTTCGCATGGCCGAGGAGTACAGAATCACCGGGGCGACTATTCGTGCGGTCCGGTTGACCTGGGAACGAGGCGGCGGGGACGCTGCGGAAGCCGGATAGGGTACGGAGACTCGTGCCACTTGACTGGGAAGGGCGATGCGCTCGATGCACTCCGACATTGAGAGAGTCATCCTGACCGAGGAAGCGATCCACGAGCGGGTTCGCGAACTCGGCGCACAGATCAGTGCGGACTACGGCGACGATCCCCTGCTCATGATCGCGGTGCTGCGCGGTGCGACGCTGTTCATAGCCGATCTCGCTCGGGCAATCCATACACCGGTCGAGATCGACTTCATGGCAGTATCGAGCTACGGATCGTCAACGAAGTCCTCGGGCGTCGTGCGCATCATCAAGGATCTGGACGAGACGATCGAGGGGCGACACGTCCTGGTCGTAGAGGATATCCTCGACACTGGACTCACCCTCAAGTACCTGCTCAAGAACCTCGCATCGCGCTCTCCGGCATCGCTGGATGTGGTGGCGCTGTTGAGCAAGGAGGGGAAGCAGCGGGTACCTATCACCTGTAGGTACGTGGGATTCGATATCCCCGACGAGTTCGTCGTCGGCTACGGGCTCGACTATGCTGAGAAGTACCGCAACCTGCCCTACATCGGGGTGTTGCGACCGGAGGTCTACGCGGAATAGACGCCGCGCGGCCGCGCAGAGGGAGATCGGCGCTGTGAACAAGAACCTCAGGACTGTCCTGTTCTACCTGCTCATACTTGCTGCGTTCGGGTATGTGGTCGTGAACTTCATCGGCCAACCCGAGGGCCCGACGCAGCTCAAGACCAGCGAGTTCGCGCAGGCGCTCGACGATGGAAGGATCATCTCCGTCGAAGCACGCGCCCGCGACGGCAGGGTCATCGGCACGTTCTATCCCGACGCGGCGGCGCAGAAGCAGGGCCAGGATCGCCAGGCGCCGTTCGAGACCACGTTCATGGGCGAGGACTCCTTCACCGCGCTCATGGGCGAGCATCCCGATGTGGAATACAAGGTAGACCCGCAGACCGGCTTCTCATGGGCCGCGCTGCTCATCCAGCTCGTCCCGGTCGCCCTCATCATCTTCTTCATGCTGTTCTTCCTGAACCAGATGCAAGGCGGCAACTCCAAGGTCATGTCCTTCGGCAAGGCCCGCGCCAAGCGCATGACGCGCGACCAGCCGAGGATCACCTTCAAGGACGTCTCCGGTGTTGATGAGGCCATCGAGGAGCTCGAGGAGATCAAGGAATTCCTCGCCAACCCGGGCAGGTTCCAGGCGCTCGGCGCCAAGATCCCAAAGGGCGTCCTGCTCGTCGGCCCCCCGGGAACCGGCAAGACGCTGCTGGCTCGTGCAGTTGCCGGCGAGGCTGCTGTGCCATTCTTCTCCATCTCCGGTTCCGACTTCGTCGAGATGTTCGTCGGCGTCGGCGCCTCCCGCGTGCGCGATCTGTTCGAACAGGCCAAGGCTGCTGCGCCTTGCATCATCTTCATGGACGAGATCGACGCGGTCGGCCGTCAGCGCGGCGCCGGTCTTGGCGGTGGGCACGACGAGCGCGAGCAGACCCTGAACCAGCTGCTTGTCGAGATGGACGGTTTTGACATCAACGCCAACGTCATCCTCATCGCCGCGACGAACCGCCCCGATATTCTCGACCCGGCGCTGCTTCGCCCCGGTCGTTTCGACCGCCAGATAGTGGTCGACCGCCCCGACCGCAGGGGGCGCGAGGGCATTCTCAAGATCCACACCAAGGGCAAGCCCCTCGCCGATGAGATCGACCTCGAGGTGCTTGCACGCCGCACCCCCGGCTTCACCGGTGCCGATCTCGCGAACCTGGTCAACGAGGCGGCTCTGCTTGCCGCGCGCCACGGCAAGAAGAAGATCGACATGGTAGAGCTCGAGGAGGCGATCGAGCGCGTCATTTCCGGCCCCGAGCGCAAGAGCCGGCTCATCTCCGACGAGGAGAAGAAGATCATCGCATACCACGAGTCGGGCCACGCGCTCGTTGGCCACATGCTGCCCAATACCGACCCCGTGCACAAGATCAGCATCATCGCGCGCGGCCAGGCTCTCGGCTACACGCTCTCGCTGCCCAGCGAAGACCGCTTCCTCAACTCCAGAAGCCAGATGCTCGACAACATCGCCATGATGCTCGGCGGTCGCGTTGCCGAGGAGATCGCCATCGGTGACATCACGACCGGTGCGAGCAATGATATCGAGCGTGCCACCAAGGCCGCCAAACAGATGGTCACCCGCTACGGAATGTCGGAGAAACTCGGCCCGCAGACTTTCGGTGATGCGAACCATGAGGTCTTCCTTGGCAGGGACTTCTCGGCGAATGCCGACTACAGTCCGGAGATCGCTTTCGAGATCGACAAGGAGATCCGACGGTTGATCGACGAGGGCTTTGACAAGGCTCACACGATCCTGACAGAGAGACGCGAACAGCTCGATCTTATGGCGCGTGTGCTGATCGAGCGCGAAACGGTGGACAAGGAAGAACTCGAGGCGCTGCTTGAGGGACGTTGGAACGAGTATGAGGCTGAACACCCGGCGGAGGCCGAGGCTGAGTCCGCCGGAGACGAGGCCGACGAAGCCTCCGAGCCATCGGCGAGCGGCGAGTCAGACGCGCCGGGCGCACCGGACACGCCCGAAGCACCGGGAGTTCCGCCTGTCATCAGCAGCGTCTAGCTAGTCCGGTGGGTTCCGGTCGTAGATGGCCGTATCCGGCTCGCGTGTCAGCCTGACAGGCTATACTGATGCAGGCGCGGCTCCTTGGGGGATGGGTCGCCGCAGAAGTCCGAGGCATACCGGGGGCCAGGGTGGAACCTGCACACCGTGCTACCCAACGCACTGCTGCACAGCCGGGTGGACGGAGAGCCGAAGGGGCGTCCCGTCGCCGGGTTCTGTCCGTTCCCACGCACTGGCTCTGGTTTCTCGGCCGGGACAACCGGCGATGGCGCCAGGGCGACTTGATCGCCGCACTCAATGACGTCGCCGCAGCGGTCTCGTCCTCCGTCTCGCTCGAGGATGTGCTCGAGACGATCGTTGATCGGGCGAAGTGGATCACCAACACAGAGAAGGCGACACTCGTTCTGACCGAGGAGCACAGCACCGAACTCGATCAGGAAACCATGGTAGTCAAGGGCAGTCGCGACGAGCATCCCCAGGAGTGGTGGGAGGCTCAGCTCGAAGACATCGCCGCGGATGTATTCTCAACCGGCGAGACCTGTCTGGCACTCAACAAGGAGAACGATGCGTGGCTCCTATGTGCGCCCATCCGGGTGAAGGACCGTCCGGTCGGCCTCTTGGGCGCCATCAATTCGCGGGCGCATCCCTTCACCGAGGACCACATCGACTTCCTGGCGATTCTAGCGGCGTTCGCCGCGACCACCATCGAGAATTCGCGACTGGCCGAGCAGACCAAGTACGTGCTCTTGGCGAGCGAGCGAGACCGGATCGCCCGGGAGATGCACGACGGGATATCGCAGTCACTGTTCAGCGTCGCCCTGGGTCTCGAGGTCTGCAAGAAGCAGATCTACCGCGATCCCAACTCGGTGGCCGAACGACTGAACGAACTGCAGGAGTCCGTCGACCTTAGCCGCAGTGAGCTACGGAGGTTCATCTACGATCTCAGACCGGTGAAGCTGCAGGAACTGGGACTCGTGGGTGCCGTCGAGTATTGGATCCACGAGGTCACGGCTGGCGAGCGGGTGGAAGGCAAGGTGGTCATCGAGGGCGAGCGACGGCACATGGGGCCGAGCGCCGAGGCTTGCCTCTACCGTGTCGCCAAGGAGTCCGTCAGCAACGTCGTGAAGCACGCGAACGCGCAGTCAGTACTGGTACATGTGCTGTACACGTGTGAAGGTGTCGAGCTTCGAATCGTCGACGACGGCGATGGTTTCGACCTGGAAGCAGTGCGAGAGCGCCTCAGGTCTGGGGTATCGCTCGGCCTGAACAGCATCGAGGAGCGAGTCTCGCGCGAGAATGGGACGATAGACATTCACAGCTCCGTTGGTAGCGGCACAACTGTCCACGTCGTACTCCCCGGGTAGGAGAGAGCCATGTCGCACATCAGGGTGTTCATAGCCGATGACCACGAACTCGTGCGTCTGGCTCTTCGGACACTGCTCGAGGCCGAACCCGACATAGAAGTGGTCGGAGAGGCGCCCGATGGCGTACAGGCGATTGAGGGAGTGAACGAGACCAAACCAGACGTGCTTCTTCTGGACATGCGTATGCCCGAGGCAGATGGCGTTGAGGTGTGTAGCCGACTGAGTGAGAGCTGCGCATCGACGCATATCCTCGTCCTGACGAGCTATGACGATGACGACGAGGTCTTCGGCGTGCTCGCGGCCGGGGCAAGCGGGTACATCCTGAAAGACACGCGCTCCGAGACGGTCGTCCAGGCCGTGCGCTCGGTTGCAGACGGCCAGTCGGTATTCGACTTCAAGGTGGCAAAGAGGGTCATCAGCGGACCCAAGAATGGCGAGGACCAGGCGGGGTCTTCAGAGCACGAGTTGCTGTCCGAGCGCGAGATGGAGGTCTTGAGGCTCATGTCGAAGGGCATGAGCAACAAGGAGATCGGTCGTGCGCTCTGGATAGGTGAGACGACCGTGAAGACGCACGTGAGCCACATACTGCGCAAGCTAGAGCAGGGCGACCGCACGCAAGCGGTTCTCGCTGCGGTGAAGCTAGGAATCGTGTCGCTCGGTGGCGAGGCCCGCACCAAGTAGCGTCCTCCGACCGGACGCGTTTCCTGCCGGACCATCATCCACCTGGATGATGGTCTATTCATACCATCGGAAGCGGCTTTCGAACCCGTGCACGATGTGCGCAAGGCCGCAACAGGGGGAAACTCGTTTCAGTATTCGATTGGCCGCCCGCTCACGCACGCGTGAATCGGGTGGACTTAGGGAGATCGGGCAGGAACGTCCGCTCCCGGGGGAGGGAGGTGTACTTCGCATGTTGACCAAGCTGTATGTACGCATGAGCAAGATGTTCGTTTCTGATGAGGGCGCAACCGCCGTTGAGTACGGCATCATGGTTGCTCTCATCGCGGTCGTTATCATTCTCGCTGTCACGGCTATCGGAACGAACCTGGAAGTTGTGTTCACCACGATTAGCGACACATTGGCGGGTCTGTAGGTCCGCTGCAGGCTTCTTTCCAACATACTCTTTGCGAGATGTGGGGCTGTGTATGTGTCACGGCCCCACATCTGCGCAAGGAAGTGCGTCTCGAAAGAAGGGGTGAGTGTGGGACGATTTCGGCGCGGACTGAACGAAGACCAGGGAGCAAGCGCGGTCGAATTCGCCCTGGTCGCGCTCATCCTCGTAATGCTGCTGACCGGCATCACGCAGTTCGGCATGGTGTTCTTCCAGTATCTCGAGGTCTCGCACTCTGCCCGAGAGGGCGCGAGGTGGGCCTCTCTGGGGGAGCTTGCCGGAAGCGTTGCGCAACCCAAAAGCGTTCGTGGGCGTGTTAGCGCTGCGGCTCCCGGCCTGAATCCAGGGCTTACGGATGCACAGATCGTGATCAGTGTCGACGGGACGAGCCGGCAGACCGCCGCACTGCCGGGCGATGCCGGGAAACCGGTCGCCGTCACTGTCAACTATGAAAGCCCCGTGTTCATGCCGCTGATGAGCGAGATCGTCGGTGGCAACACTATTCATCTGCAGAGCACCGCTACGCTCCGAGTGGAGTGAGCAACATGAGGACGAGATTCCACGATGACCAGGGCGCGGTGGCAGTGATAGTCGCGATCCTGCTCATCGTCTTCATTGGCCTGTCCGCGGTTGTTGTAGACGCGGGCTACTGGTACACGGTGAGGCGACAGCTTCAGACCGCGGCCGATGCCGCGGCGCTTGCCGGCTGCCAGGACCTTATCCTCGACAAGAGTGATGCCGAGATCTGGGCAACCGTCGAGAGCTATGCAGGCATGAATGCCGTCATTCCGGCGAATAGCATCACGGTGATCGCGCCGAGTTCGGGCGGGCTCAGCGACATCACGTCCGATTCGGTGAAGGTGGCCGTTGGGACGGAATCGCGTTCGTTCTTTGGCCGGGTGTTCGGGGTCGAGCAGACGACGATCCGTGCCCAGGCGAACGCGAAGATCGGCTATCTGGTAGCTGCAACCACTCCCATGCCTTGGGCGTTGCCGATCCTGCGTGTCACACGCATGACGGCGAGTGTGGGCGGAGGTCCGGAGATTCCGCTGACGGCCGACCCGTCGGGTGTGTGGGGCGGGTATCTGCCGTCGGGGGCGACGGGCAATGTGATAGTCACCGCGTACAACAATCAGACAATCGCCGTTCCCACCGGAGTGCCCGAGATAATCGATCCGGCGGCGCGCATCGTGCGGATCCCGGTGGGTTCGCGCTTCGCGGACGTGAGCTTCGACAAGACGACGGTCACCGCGGGCTTGGGCGAGCGTGTGACGGTCACGGTGTCGCTGACCGGGCCGCTTGCGGTTGGTGAGTCCGTCATCACGCGGATCGACAAGGACGAGGTGACGCTGACTGCTATCGGCGGCAATACCTACCGGGGGACGATTGCTCCACCCACGAAGGCCGCCCTATACGACACGGTGCCGCTCGATGTTGCGATTGTGGAGAAGAAGAAGGACGTCGCGGCCATCAACGGGGTGGCCACGATACTCATCCGGCGTTCCACGTTCCCCGTGAAGGACGTCAAGGTTGCCGGTTCGGTACTTCCGCCGTCATCGAGTCCCTCGCCCTACATCACCGTCTCGCTCAATGACTACGAGTACGGCAAGGTCTACGAACTCAAGGTCGATGGCGGCGCAGGCGAGACCGGCAACTACATGGCGGTCGATTTCCAAATGACACGTCACGAGCCCTACTGGACCAAGCAAGACCCCGTTGAGTATCCCTATCTGCCGGTCGCAGACAACCCATCGTATCTCGACTATATCGCTGGCACATCGCCCCACACGTTCGTCATCCACGTTGGCGACACGCTGTGGACCAAGACCGGAACCGGCCCGGGACCGTCAATCCGCGACGCGCTCGCAGTTCGTTTCGCCGGGGAGGCGGCCAACTTCGACGTCTGGGCGGTGAACAAGCCGGGTAGCAGGCGACTGATCTACGTGCCCGTCACCGAGAGGATCGAACCGCCGGCCGGGGTGTCGCCCCTGCGGGTCGTGAGCTTCGCCATGTTCTACGTCGAGGACATCGACATAGGTGGCGAGGTGCTCATCAAGGGCAGGTTCGTCGAGTACGTATCTCCCGGGTGGGTGGTGTCTTCCACGCCACCGTCTTCCGGACTCGTGATCAAGGCAGCACATCTTGTCTCCGAAGGTTTGAGCTTCTAGTCCCGTGAGTGTGGAGGGCTGACATGCGTACCAAGATAGTGATCCTTGTTGCGGCACTCGTGCTCGGTGGCATCGCGGCTGTACTCGCCGCGAACTACCTGAGCAGTGCGCGCTCGGACATCGTAGCAAGCAACGAGCCCATCGATGTGCTCGTTGCACAAGAAGACATCCCGCGCGGGATGACCGCCGAGGACCTGCTGTCCCAGAAGCTCATCGCTCTTGAGGAAGTGCCGCGCAGGTTCGTGGCCGCCGGGGCCATCTCCTCGGACAAGGGGCTTGAAGGCAAGGTGCTCGTGGCTCCGATGACCACAGGAGAGCAGGTTACCGACAGCCGTTTCGAGGTTCCAAGTACGGCCGGTCTCGCCTATAGCATTCCGAACGAGTACGTGGCGCTCTCGATTCCGGTCGATGAAGTGCGCGGCATATCGGGTCTGGTCAAACCCGGGAACTACGTGGCACTGTTCGCGACCATGCCGACGGATGGCACGACCGAGGGCGAGTTCACCCGGATGCTCCTTGCCGACGTGAAGGTACTCGCCGTTGGCGGGACGATGAATGCAGAGCAGACAACCGCAACAGGGAACGACACGAAGCAGGGCGGGTTGGGGACGACGCGCGATGAGAATACCGGGCAGCCGATGAACACGCGAACGCTCACCATCTCCATAACGCCGGCAGACGCCGAGCGCGTCGTGCTCGCATCGTCGGCGGGGTCGATCTGGGTAGCACTGTTGCCTGCTGCTGCCGAGGAGCTGCCTACGACATCCGGACGCACCGCTGAGACTCTGTTCAAGTAGAGGCTGATCATGGGATTCGTTGCGATAGCAGATACATCAGACAAGTTCGTCACAGGACTCGCTTCTCTCCTGGCTCCTCAAGAGGGCACAGACGTCCGGGCCGGAGAGACAGTCGAGGGTGCAATCAGTGCGGCGGGCGACCCGCACGTAGTGGTGATTGGCCCGTCGGTGGACCCTGAGGCGGGATTCGAGTTCGCCCGTCGTCAGGGGGAACCGCGACGCACCACGGTTGTCGTCGTGGCTCACAATGTGTCCACGGAACTCATGCGTCGGGCCATGCGCGCAGGTGTGGCGGATCTTCTCGATGCGTCGACCGCCGCAACCGACATTCTCGAGGCGGTGGTCACTGCCTACGACGCAGCCGAAGAGACTCGCAGTGCGCCATCCGGCGAGCCTGAGACGGCCGTGGTCTCGCACGGCAGAGTCATCACCGTGTTCAGCATGAAGGGCGGCGTTGGCAAGTCGGTGCTTGCGACGAACATCGCGACGGCGCTAGCGTCCGTCTTTGGCAAGCGCACCGTGCTTATGGACCTCGACCTGCAGTTCGGGGACGTGGGCATCATGCTTGGTCTCGAGCCGACCCGTACGATTGCCGACGCTGTTCATTCGATCGAACGGCTCGATGAGGACCTGCTGGAAGGCTACCTTGTCTCCCACGACTCGGGACTCAAGGCGCTCCTGGCGCCAATCCAGCCCGAGGATGCTGATGCAGTGACCACGAGCCGCGTCACGCGCATCCTCGGTCTGCTGCGCGAGATGTACGAGTACGTCGTCATCGACACCGCGGCCACGTTCGACGAGATCGTGCTGACGGCGCTGGACAAGAGCACTGACATCTATCCGGTAACGATGATGGATGTAGCCAGCATCAAGAACACCCGTATCTCACTCGACAAGCTCGGGCGGCTTGGGTACGCGAACGGGCTGCTGCATCTCGTGCTCAACCGTGCGGACAGCAAGGTGTGGCTGCAGCCCAATGAGGTCGAGAAGGCCGTTGGCCGGCAGGTCTTTGCAAGGATTCCGAGTGACCGCGTCATCCCCAGATCGGTGAACAAAGGGACGCCGGTGGTCATCGACGCACCCAAGTCGGATGTAGCGAAAGTGATGGTCGAACTCGCACGTGGAATCGTGCGGGCGGCGGAGGAGGTGACCACCGATGTCGCTTAGGGAACGCCTTTCAAGTGCGAACGAGGCGCTGCAGGCGAGCACGGAGGGTGAAAGTCGCGCGTCGCTAGACACCAAGGATGCGATCAAGCGCAACATCCACTATCTGCTGATCGAGGAGATGGGTACGGAGATTGATGCGACGCCCGACGATGACCCCTCCCTGCGGTATCGGCTCGAGCACAAGCTGAACGGGCTCCTCGGGCAAGAGACAGCTCCGTTGTCCGCCTCGGACAAGCGCGAGATCGTTGAGGACGTCATCGACAACATCATGGGCTACGGTCCTATCGACCCACTACTGAAGGACCCCACCGTCACTGAGGTCATGGTGAACAACCCCCGCTCGATATTCGTGGAGCGAGCGGGCAAGATCTATCTGACAGAGCGCCGGTTCGTCGACGAGGCGCACTTGCTGCGTGTCATCGACAAGATCGTCAGCCAGATCGGCCGTCGGATCGATGAGAGTTCACCCATGGTCGACGCGCGTCTTCCTGACGGTTCGCGCGTGAACGCCGTCATCGCGCCGCTCGCTATCAATGGGCCGATACTGACGGTTCGCAAGTTCTCTCACGATCCGTTCACTGCCGAGGACCTCATCGCCTTCGGCACGATGAACGAGAAAGTCGCTGACTTCCTCGCTGCATGCGTCATGGGACGACTGAACATCCTCATCTCGGGAGGAACCGGCAGCGGCAAGACCACGTTGCTCAACGTCGTGTCGTCCTACGTTCCCTCGGACGAGCGCGTCGTGACCATCGAGGACGCGGCCGAGCTGCGCCTGCATCAGGACCACGTGCTGAGGCTTGAGTCTCGGCCGGCCAACATCGAGGGGAAGGGCCTCGTGACCATCCGCGACCTCGTGCGCAACTCGCTGCGCATGCGTCCCGATCGCATCATCGTCGGCGAGGTGCGAGGCGGTGAGGCGCTCGACATGCTCCAGGCGATGAACACCGGTCACGATGGCTCTCTGTCGACGGTGCATGCGAACGCTCCCCGTGACGCTCTGGCGCGCCTTGAGACGATGGTGCTCATGAGCGGCGTGGACTTGCCAGTCAGGGCGATTCGCGAACAGGTCTCCTCGGCGCTGGACGTGCTCGTGCACCTCGCACGGCTGCGAGATGGAACCCGGCGTATCGTGCAGATCTCAGAGGTAGAAGGCATGGAGGGTGACACGATCGTTCTGCAGGACCTCTTCTACTTCGACTACTCGATGGGACTCGACGAAGACGGCCGCTTCAAGGGCCGGATCAAGTCGACCGGATTGCGTCCGAAGTTCATGCGGCAGCTGGAAGACCTGGGGGTCACCGTTCCTGTCGAAGAGTTCGAGTACGAGCCGCCGGAACATCGATGAGGTCACGTCGACACACCCTCGTGGCGCTGCTCGTGGCGGGCGCGCTGCTCGGCGCGGGTGCGCCGCTCGCAGCTCCGCTCGCTGCGTCCGCAGCAGGAGACAAGCCGGTTGCGGTCGTGCAGGGCGTTGACACGGCGGCGTTTCCTGAGATCACGCTCGCCGTCACCCTGCCGGCCGAGCTTCTGACGTCGGAACAGCCGGAGTTCGTCCTGACGGAGAACGGCACGTCCGCCAAGGTCGTTTCGGTCACGTCGGATTCCGAGGAGAGCGCTCCGGTGCCGGTTGGCGTCGTGCTTGTGATCGACACGAGTGGCAGCATGGCGGGCGAGTCGATTGATGCGGCGAAGTCAGCGGCCACCGAGTTCGTGCAGACGTTGCGAACCGACTCAAGCGTCGCGCTCGTGACGATCGGGACGAAACCCCGACTGGCGAGCGGTTTCACCACGGACAGGTCGCAGCTTGCTCGCGCGATATCGGGATTGCAGGCCACCGGTGAGACTGCGCTCAACGATGCGGTCGCGATGGCTGCCGAACTCGCGCGCACCTCCGGTTCGAATGTTGCGGGCATCGTCGTGTTGTCCGACGGCGGTGACACCATGAGCCGGTTGTCCATCGACGACGCCGTTCGCGCGGTTGCCACCGTCGGGGTGCCCGTGTTTGCTGTGGCACTCCCGTCATACGAGGCCGACCCGACGGCCTTGCGCCATCTCGCATCAGGCTCGGGCGGTAGACTCGTTGCCATCGACGATGTGGCGGGGCTTCCGGACCTCTACCGCGGGCTCGCCGAGGAGATGCAGAGCAGGTTCGCTGTGACATATCGCAGCGCCCAGCCTCGCACGAAAGACCTCGAAATCGAGGTGACGGCGCGTGCGGGAGGAAACGCTGCCGTGGGCGGTACGGTGGTCCAGAATCCCCTGTACTCTGAGCCGCTCACGCCGGTCGAAGATGTGGCTGTCCCGACAACCGGGCCGATGGAGACAATGACCTTGATCGGGTCGGTAGCGCTTGTCTGGATCTCGATCGCGCTACTTGTTTTCGGCGTGGGTCTGTGGGTCGTGCGACCGAGGACCACACTGGCGCAGCTCAAGTACTACGAGCAGCTCCAGGGAATCTCAGGTGACCTTCCGGCCGTCGAGGACGCGACCGACGACGGGCTGCGCCAGAAGATGGTCGGTGCGGTTGGGTACGTGGCCGGGCGACGCGGGTTGACGGAACTTGTGCGCAAGTGGCTTGAGCGGGCGGGTTTGCCGTTGCGACCTGCCGAGTACATGAGCGGCCACATTCTGTTCGTGGTGGTCACTGGCGTGATCGTGCAGTTAGTCGGATCGCGCTTGTGGCTGTCGCTCCTCGTGGTGTTCGCGGCAACGCTGATTCCCATGCTCATCCTGTCACAACGGGCGCGACGCCGGACCGCGCGTTTCGACGAGCAACTGCCTGACGTGCTCAATCTGGTCTCGGGCTCGCTTCGCAGCGGATGGGGCATGCTGCAGGCGGTGGATCTCGTCGTACAGGAGATGCTCCCGCCAGCCGCGGACGAGTTTCGCAGAGTGCAGACGGAAACGCGGCTCGGTTTGCCAGTAGAAAGCGCGCTGAGGGCCATGGCGGAGCGCGTGGCAAGTGAGGACTTCGCCTGGGCGGTCTCGGCCATCGCCATCCAGCGCGAGGTGGGCGGGAACCTTGCCGAAGTGCTCGACATCGTTGCGACGACGATCCGCGATCGCGGCGCCCTGCGGCGACAGGTCAAGGCCTTGACTGCCGAGGGCAAGCTGTCCGCCTACATCCTAATTGGATTGCCGTTCCTGGAATTGTTCGTGCTCTCCGTCGTGAATCCGAGCTACATGAGTACGCTCTTCACGACGCCCGGTGGTCTCGTGATGTCGACCGTGGGTTTGACTCTGCTCCTCGTGGGGGCGATTTGGTTGAATCGTGCAATGAAGGTGGAGGTCTGAGATGGCGTACGTTGTTGCGGCCCTCGTCTTCGTGTCGGTCTCCACGCTCGTCTACTCCGGACTGGTGGGCGTCTTCTCGGAGGAGCGCCAGGTCTCTCGCCGCTTGCGCAGTATGAGCGAGTACGAGTCGCGTCAGGCCCAGGATGCCGAGCCGCTGCTCAAGCCGTTCAACGAGCGCATTCTCAAGCCCGTGGGTGCCGCCACGATCGGCGGTGCGCGACTGATCTTCCCCTCGGCCCAGCGCGAGGAGATCCGCCGCCAGCTGCGTATCGGGGGCAACCCACGTGGTCTTGACGCCGAACGGTTCTACGTCGTGAAGCTCCTGGCCGGTCTCGGGCTCCTCGGCGTCTTCATGGGGGTGTCGCTTGTATTCCCGCTTTCGCCGATGACATGGCTTCTACTCGTGCTGCCGCTCGTCGGGCTGGCATTCTTCGCACCAGACCTGTGGCTCAGCAGCGTTGTGCGGGAACGGCAGCGCAAGATGCGCCGCGCCCTCCCCGACATGCTCGACATGTTGACGATCAGCGTGGAGGCGGGACTGGGATTCGATGCAGCGATCGCGAAGCTCATCAAGACCACCTCTGGCCCGCTTGCCGAGGAGTTCGGCAGGATGCTGCAGGAAGTCCAGGCCGGCGGCAGTCGTGCGGACGCTCTACGCCACATGGCCGACCGGACCGACGTACCGGAATTGAACACATTCATCATGGCGATCGTCCAGGCTGAGGTGTTTGGCATCTCGGTGTCGAGCGTACTGCGGACCCAGGCGAAGGAGATGCGGATCCGCCGTCGGCAGCATGCCGAGGAGCAGGCGCAGAAGGCGCCGGTCAAACTGGTCTTCCCGCTGGTACTGTGCATTCTTCCAGCGACACTCATCGTTATCCTCGGCCCGGCGGCGGTACGTATCGCGGGCATCTTCGGGTAGCGCCTGTTCCGGAGGACACGCCCCTGTGAGTCTCCCCGTCCTGGCCTGTGGGACTTGCCTGTGGGACTTGCATCGTCGCGCTCTGGCGTGATAGGGCGGTGTCCTTGGTAGACTAGGGCTGTTCGGCAGTGCGGAACCCGGGGAGAGATGGGAGGCTCATGGACCGCGACAAGATCATCGATGGCGTACGGCTGATTCTCGAAGGCATCGGCGAGGACCCGGCACGTGAAGGGCTCGTCGAGACGCCGCGCCGCGTCGCCGACATGTTCGAGGAGATCTTCGCCGGCCTTGGCGAAGACGCGTCCGAGCACCTCCGCGTCACCTTCTCCGAGGACCATCAGGAGATGGTCCTTGTCAGGGACATTCCGCTGTACTCGATGTGCGAGCACCACTTCGTGCCGTTCATCGGCAAGGCACATGTTGCCTATGTCCCCGGCAAGAGCGGGCGCATCTGCGGGCTCTCCAAGCTCGCTCGCGTGGTCGACGTGTTCGCGAAGCGCCCGCAAGTGCAGGAGCGCATGACCTCGCAGATCGCCGACACCATCGTCGCGAACCTCGAGCCCGCTGGTGTCATCGTGGTCATTGAGGCGGAGCATCTGTGTATGTCGATGCGGGGCGTGAAGAAGCCAGGCGCGATTACAACCACCTCTGCGGTGCGAGGCATCTTCGAGCGCAATCCGTCCACCCGCGCGGAAGCCATGTCGCTCATCAAGGGCCGGTAGACGTGTCGCGCATCTGGATCTGCGGTGACTTCGAACTCTCGCTCGAGACGCCTCTCGTCATGGGCGTCCTGAACGTCACGCCCGACTCCTTCTCCGACGGAGGCGAATTCGACGACCCGCTCGTGGCGCGCACTCACGCGCTGCGCATGATCGCCGAGGGCGCTCACATCATCGACGTCGGCGGGGAGTCGACCCGCCCCGGCTCGAAGGAGGTCTCACCTGCCGAGGAGATCTCACGGGTTCGACCCATCATGACGTCGCTTGCGGACGAGATAGCCGTCCCGCTCTCCATCGACACGCGTCACGCCGAAGTAGCCCGCGCCGCCGTCGAGGCGGGAGCCTCCATCGTCAATGACGTGGCGGGATTCCGAGACCCCGAGATGGTCGCGGTCGCCCTCGGCGCATCCGCTGGCCTGGTCGTCATGCACATGCTCGGCGAGCCGAAGACGATGCAAGAAGAGCCGCGCTACGACGATGTCGTCGACGAGGTGCGCGGCTATCTGGATCGGCAAGCGCAAGCCCTCGTGAGGGCGGGAGTTGCGCCGGAGCGAATCTGCGTGGATCCCGGCATCGGCTTCGGCAAGACGCTCGAAGACAACCTTGCACTCCTTCGTAGTCTGCCCGAGATAGCGGACCTGGGATTCCCGGTGCTTGTCGGCACGTCGCGCAAGCGCTTCATCGGCGAGATCACGGGTGTGACCGATCCGCGCGGGCGGCTCGGAGGCAGCATCGCAGCCGCGGCCTGGGCTGCGGCACATGGTGCGGACATCGTCAGGGCGCACGACGTGGCCGACACCGTGTGTGCTGTCCAGGTTGCGGTCGCTATCAAAGGGGAGTGAGCGCGTGTACGTCTTCATCGGTCTCGGGTCGAACATGGGTGACCGCCTTGGCATGCTCACCGAGGCGCTGAGCCGCATCGACCAGACAGAGCACACGGCTCTCCTTGGCGTGTCACGCGTGTACGAGTCGGAGCCGTGGGGGGCGGCCGACCAGCCGCTCTTTGCGAACGCGGCCGCGCTCCTGGACACCGAGCTGTCGCTCGACGTGCTGCTCGAAGCGCTCAAGGACATCGAGAGCGAGATGGGGCGCGACCACGACGGGCCGCGCAACGGGCCGCGGGTGATCGACCTCGACATCCTGCTTGCGGGCGACGAGGAGTGGGAGACCGAGAACCTGACTGTCCCGCATCCCCGCATGGCCGAGCGTGACTTCGTGATCACGCCGCTGCTCGAGCTGGCGCCGTATGCCGAATGGCCCGACGGCACGCCGGTGACGCGCGAGAAGGCTCGCGTCGGGCGCGTGAAGGGTGTCCTCGGGCGCGTGCCCGCCTTCGAGGACCGCCTGGGCGATCCCGGTCTGGCCGAGGAGGACTCGTCGCGGCGGTCAGACGGTTCGCCTCGGCGCTCACCCCTGCCCGGCGAGGAGTGGCTGCCGGTCTTTCAGTATGGGCGCGAGCCGGGGATGTTCATGTACGTGGCGCTTCCCGGTCCCGCACTCGGGGCGCACAGGCCGAGCGTCGATGCCTCCTTCGCGCAGATGGTCCTCGATCAGATGGGCGTGCCGCACGAATGGGACCCGTTCCCGCCCGACCAGACGAGCGATCCGTACGGCTTCTCACGGCGGTTCCGCCTGATGGTTCCCGCGTCGATGGCCGCCGAGGCCCAGCGGACGATCGCCGAGGCCACCTCGGCACCGATCGACTGGACCGACCCGGGGCTGCGGCGGTAGGGATCCCGCAGGTGGTGGTATACTCTCAGTCCCCCGTGTGGGGCCGCTTGGACCTCGGATACGCCGGGGCTGAGACGGCAGGATCGGGAAGGAGTGTCGCCATGAGCGCCACCGTACCTCTTGACCCCTCGCGTTCAGTCACCACGACGTCACTGCGCGCCATGAAGGCGGCCGGCCGGCCGATCGTCATGGTCACCGCCTACGACGCGCCCTCTGCTCGTCTCGTCGACGCTGCCGGCGTGGACGCCATCCTTGTGGGCGATTCCCTCGGGATGGTCGTCCTTGGTCACGAGTCCACGCTGCCGGTCACGATGGACGACATGCTGCACCACACCGCCGCGGTCGCCCGCGGTGCGAAGCGCGCACTCGTGATCGCCGACATGCCGTTCATGTCGTTCCAGGTCACGCCCGAAGACGCGATACGCAACGCCGGACGATTCATGGCCGAGGCGGGCGCGCACGCCGTCAAGATCGAGGGCGGCGCCCGGGTCGCAGCGGTCGTTCGCCGGATGGCCGACGCCGGCATTCCTGTGATGGGACACGTCGGGCTCACGCCGCAGTCGGTGCACCAGCTCGGAGGCTACAAGGTCCAGGCCAAGGAGACCGCCGCCGCCCTCACGCTGCTCGAAGACTGTCGCGCGCTCGAAGAGGCCGGAGCGTTCGCCATCGTGCTCGAGTGCATCCCGGCCGAACTCGCTGCACTCGTGAGCGCCGAACTCGCCATCCCGACCATCGGCATCGGCGCGGGCTGCGGTTGCGACGGGCAGGTGCAGGTCTTCCACGACCTCCTTGGCCTGGGGGATTTCACGCCGAAGCACGCCAGACGCTACGCCGAGATCGGCGATGCGATCCGCGAGGCGGTCGCTGCCTACGCCGACGACGTGCGCGGTCACGTCTTCCCTGCCGAGGAGAACTCCACGCACCTGGACGCTGCCGTGGCGCGCGAGGTCGAGCAGCTGAGCGGGCGCGGTTTGCGCGCGGTGTCCAGTGCCGAGGGCATGGAGTAGCCGATGGAGCGTGTTGCGTCCCCCGTTGAGGCACGCCAGGCTGTCGTGGAAGCGAAGCACGAGGGGCTCAGCGTAGGGTTCGTGCCCACCATGGGCGCGCTGCACGATGGGCATCTGTCGCTCGTGCAGGCAGCCCGCAAGCGCGCCGATTTCGTCGCGGTGTCGATATTCGTGAACCCCACGCAGTTCGGCCCTGGCGAGGACTACGAGTCCTACCCTCGCGACCTCGACAACGACCTTGCGAATCTAGGTGCTGAGGGCGTCGACCTCGTCTTTGTGCCGAGCGCCGGTGTGATGTATGCGTCGGACGCCACGGTGACGGTCGACCCTGGCGCGCTTGCGCGGCGCTGGGAAGGTGCGGTCCGGCCCGGTCACTTCACCGGTGTCGCGACCGTCGTGGCGAAGCTGCTGAACATCGCCCTCCCCGACCTCGCCTTCTTTGGCGAGAAGGACTACCAGCAGCTCAAGATCGTCGAACGGCTGGTGCTCGACCTCGACATGGCGGTCACCATCGTCGGCTGCCCCATCGTGCGCGAGCGCGACGGGCTGGCGATGTCGAGCCGCAATGCCTACCTGTCTGCCGATGAGCGCGCGCAGGCGGTCGCACTGGGCGAGGCGCTTGAGGCTGCGGCGCGGGCTGTGGCCTGGGGGGAGACTCACGTCCGGGCGGTCGAGGACCTCATGCGCGCGGAGATAGCATCCCGGCCGCTGGCCATTCTCGACTACGCTGCGGTGGTCGATCCGGCAACACTCGAGCCGCTCGCGCGCATCGACCGGCCCGCACGCGCTATCATCGCTGCACGGGTCGGCACGACCCGGCTGATCGACAACGCCGCGCTCGCACCCCCCGCCATCGGGGTATAGACGCCCCGAGAGGAGCCGCATGGTGTTCGACCCGCAAGAACTGCACGACGAGATCCGCGCTCTTGCGGCAGAGTGCGACGCAGTTGTGCTCGCTCACAACTATCAGCGTGCCGAGGTCCAGGACGTCGCCGACTTCGTGGGGGACTCGCTCGGACTATCGCGCCAGGCGGCTTCTGTCGACGCGTCGGTGATCATCTTCGCCGGCGTCCACTTCATGGCCGAGACAGCCAAGATCCTCTCGCCGGCCAAGACCGTGCTCATGCCCGAACCCCGCGCGGGGTGTCCCATGGCCGACATGATGAGCGCACCCGAGCTGGCGGCCTGGCGCGAGGAGAACCCCGGTGTGCCGGTCGTGACCTACGTGAACTCGACCGCCGAGGTCAAAGCGCTCACGGACGTGTGCTGTACGAGCGCCAACGCGGTCCAGGTCGTGCGCGCCCTGGTGGACGAGACCGGCACGGACCGCGTCCTATTCGGCCCTGATCGCAACCTCGCGAACTGGGTCGCGCGGTCGCTTCCCGGCATCGAGGTCATACCCTGGGCCGGTTACTGTCCCATCCACGACCAGGTAACGGCCGAGCAGGTCGTGGCGGCGCGTGAACGGCACCCCGGCGCGCTCGCGATGGCGCATCCGGAGTGCAGGCCCGAAGTCATCGACCTCGTAGATGCGGTGCTTTCCACGAGCCAGATGCTCGCCTACGCGGCGGGCTCCTCGGCAGACGAGTTCATCGTGATAACCGAGGAGGGGCTGATCCACGCGCTCGCGAAGGCTGCGCCCGGCAAGCGGTTCGTGAGCCTTTCGCCTCCGATGTTGTGCCCGAACATGAAACTGACGACGCTCGAGAAGGTTCGCGACTGCCTGCGCGAGGCGACGGGCGAAATCGAAGTGGCCGAGGAGACACGCGTGCGTGCCCTCTCGGCTGTGGAGCGGATGGTGGCCATTGGCTGAACGCGGCCGACATGAAGATCTCGGCGGTGGAGCTGAACCGCGTCCTGCGCGCATGCCCGTGCCGGGCGTGTTGCCGGAGGCTTTGGGGCGCCGCTACCTGATCGAGTTCGACACGGACGACCTGCAGCAACACGAGTCCGACGTGCTCGTCATCGGCTCCGGCATCGCCGGGCTTACAGCAGCGCTCGCGGCGTGTGGCTCGCGCACGGTGGCGCTCGTCACGAAGGCCCGCGTGCGCGAGACGAACACCTGGTATGCGCAGGGCGGGATCGCCGGCGCGGTGGGCGAAGCCGACTCTGTCGAGCTGCACCTCGCTGACACCCTCGTGGTCGGCCAAGGACTGTGCGATGAGGACGTCGTGCGAGCGGTCGTCGGGGAGGCCGCCGAGGCGCTCGGGGATCTGCGTGCGATGGGTGTGCGCTTCGACCTCGGAGAAGGAGGTGAGGTCGCTCTCGCTCGCGAGGGAGGACACTCACTGCCTCGTGTGCTGCACTCCGGCGACGCGACCGGCGCGGCGGTACAAGACACCCTGACCGCGATGATGCGAAACGCGAGCGGTCTGGAGGTCTTCGAAGAGCGCTTCCTCATCGACCTGCTGACCGCGGGCGATCGCTGTGTCGGAGCGCTCGTGTACGACCCCGCCTCACGTCAGCCGGAGGTCTACTGGGCAGACGCGGTCATTCTGGCGACCGGCGGCTGCGGTCAGATCTACCGCGTGACCACGAATCCGACCATCGCTACGGGTGACGGCATTGCGGCGGCGTGGCGCGCCGGCGCGGAGATCGCCGACCTCGAGTTCGTGCAGTTCCACCCGACCGCGCTCGACAGCGAGGCGAGCCCGAAGTTCCTCATCACCGAGGCGCTGCGTGGCGAAGGCGCCTATCTGCTCGACTGCGACGAGAAGCGGTTCATGGTGGGAGTGCACGAGCTTGCCGAGTTGGCGCCGCGAGACGTAGTCAGCCGCGAGATCGAGAAGGTCATGGCGCGTTGCGGCCGCCCGAACGTGTGGCTAGACGCGCGCCACATCGACGCCGACTACCTGCGCACGCGGTTCCCGACGATCTGGGAGAAGTGCGCCGAGGTGGGCTACGATCTCTCGGCGGACTTGATTCCCGTGGCACCGGCGGCGCACTACATGATCGGTGGCGCGCGGGTGGACGTCGACGGGCGAACCTCGCTTGCAGGTCTCTATGCTTCGGGTGAAGTGACCTCGTCCGGCCTGCATGGTGCGAACCGTCTCGCCAGCAACTCGCTTCTTGAGGGACTGGTGCTGTCGAGGCGCATCGTCCGCGCGCTTGAGAGCGAAAGCGCACCCATGCGGCCCGCGCGCGTCGTGTCAGGTGAGGCCGAGGCGAGCGCCGCCTTCACGGTCGACCGGGCGCGCGACACGCTCCAGCTTGCGATGTCGGCGTTCGTCGGCATGACGCGCTCCGACGGATCGCTCGCCGAGGCGGCCTACATCCTCGAAGGGCTCACGCGGCTCCTTGGCGTGTCGCTCAAGCGTCCCGCCGAACTCGAGCTCCAGAACATGGTGACGATCGCGACGCTTCTCACACACGCGGCGTGGGTGCGCACGGAGAGCCGTGGCACGCACAGCCGGGTGGATTTCCCCGACCGCGACGACGAGAACTGGGCCGCCCATCTGGTGTGGTGCCGGGGCCGCCAGACGCGTCTCGCGCCGACACGGCAGGCCACGGAGTGTCCGTACGTCCCGCCGGTCCCGGAGGCGGCTCAGGCCGAGGACGCGACCCCCGTCGTCGATTCGACCCCGACGCCGGGGATGCCGTGATGTTCGACCTTCCGCCCCTCGACGACGTCATCGCGGCATCACTCGCCGAGGACCTCGGCGTGCCCGCCGAGGGGCTCCTTGGCGGGGCGGAGCTGCCCGGGCTGCTGGCCGCCGATGTCACCGGAGCGGCGGTGCTCGCAACAGATGCGCGATTTCGGGGGACGGTCGTGGCGCGGCAGGCGGGGATTGTCTGCGGCCTACCGGCGGTTCAACGTGCGTGGGAGATGCTTGCCCGGGCGGCTGGACTCTCCGAGGCCATCGAGGTGTTCCCGCTTGTAGCGGAGGGTGCCGCGGTCGCGGCGGGCACCGCCGTCCTCGAAGTGGAAGGCTCCGCGCGCCTTGTGCTGGCCGGCGAACGCGCGGCGTTGAACCTCCTCATGACGCTCTCGGGCATCGCAACCGCCGCGGCAAGCTGGCAGGCGGAGGCGGGAACCGCGCTCGCTGTCGTGGACACCCGCAAGACACTGCCGGGCCTGCGCGCGCTGTCGAAATACGCAGTGCGGGTGGGCGGCGCCGTCAACCACAGGATGGGTCTGTACGACATGGTGCTCGTGAAGGACAACCACATCCGTCACGCGGGCGGGATCGCAGCTGCGGTGGCTGCCGCGCGCGCGAGCTTCCCGGACCTGGTCGTGGAGGTCGAGGCCGACACGGTCGCACAGGCTCGCGAGGCGGCGATAGCCGGGGCCGATATCGTGCTGCTGGACAACATGGACGACGCGGCGCTAACCGGTGCCGTCGCCGCAGTGGAGGGAGCTGCCGCCGAATCCGGTCGCCAGATCCAGACCGAAGCCTCCGGGGGAATCACGTTCGAGCGGCTTGCAGCGCTGCGCGAGGCGAGGGTGGACCGCGTGTCTTCGAGTGCGCTGACCCTTGCGCCTCCGCTCGACTTCGGGTTGGATGAGATGAAACCGGCAGAATCTGACTGAGGGGTACGGCGTGTTTCCTGCGCGCGGCGTCGCATTCATGCATTCCCTGCACGCCGCCAAAGCGCGTGTGCGCAGCCCGAGGCGGGCGTTCTGATGCATCCCATCACCGGCATCGCGGCTCTCGACTGGTTCCTTGGCATGCTGGATTCTCACGGCTATCTGCTGGTATTCGGTTTCACTATCTTTGAGAACCTTTTCGTCATCGGCTCGTTCACGCCTGGCGAGACCGTCGTGATGGCGGCGGCGTTCCTGTCGACGCCCGCGCAGGGGAGCTTGTCCCTGCCGCTCGTGTGGATCGTCTCAGTGGTCGGCACGACGGTCGGCAGCAACATCAGCTACTTCATCGGGCGACGGGGCGGCGAGGACGCGCTGCTGCGCTATGGGCGCCGTTTCCGCATCTCCGAGGAGCGCATCACGGAGGCCGAGGCGTACTTCTACAAGCACGGCTCCAAGACCGTGTTCATCTCGCGCTTCGCTGCCGGCTTCAAGAATTTCGTGCCGATGATCGCCGGCGTCTCCAAGATGGACCTCGCGTACTTTCAGGGGTGGACGATCCTTGGCGCGATCACATACACGTCGCTCATGTGCGCGATCGGCTACTTCGTGGGCAACAACTTCGACCGCGCGCTGGCGATTGCGCGCAGTATCGGCTACGTCGGGCTCACGATCTTCGCGCTGTTCCTGTTCGCGCTTTGGTACGGGCGTCGTGCGTTCTTCGACCGCAAGCTCGATGAGGCCGCCGAGGAGGCCGAACTCGTCCGCTCTCTGCTCGATGGCGCGGAGCTGCACGAGTCCGGGTGTCCCGAGCCGGATGAGCTGGCCGAGGAGGACGAAGCGTTCGATGAGCCGTAGGGACGATGTTCTCGCCGCGCTCAAGGCCGCAGGCGAAGCGGGGGTCTCGGGCGAGGCGCTCGCCCGAGAGCTCGCGGTGAGCCGCGTGGCTGTCTCCAAGCATGTCTGCGCGCTGCGGGACCTTGGCTACCGGATCGAGGGCGAGCCTGGCCGAGGATACGTTCTCCTTGGCGTGCCGGATCTTCTGCTGCCGGGCGAGTTGAGACCACTCGTGGACTCGCAGCTTTGGACGCGACTGGAGGGCGGACCGGAGACCGGCTCCACGAACGACGACTGCAAGCTGCTCGCTCGCGAAGGAGCGGACGAGGGCACGGTCGTGGTCGCGGGCAGGCAGACGGCGGGGCGGGGCAGGCTCGGCCGCATGTGGGAGTCACCGGGCGGGGGAGCCTACTTGTCCGCGCTGCTCAGGCCTGGACTATCCCTCGGTGAGCTTGCACCTCTGCCGCTTGCGGTGGGCATCGCGATAGCGCGAGCGCTCGACGCCCTCGGTGCCGGTGACGTCGGCCTCAAGTGGCCCAACGATGTCTGGCTGTCCGGGAGCAAGGTCGCCGGCGTGCTCATCGAGATATCGGCGGAGTCGGACCGGGTCGAGTGGGTCGTGGCCGGGATCGGCGTCAATGTCTTGCGCGACGAAGGTGCGCGCGAGGACGCGGCGTACGTCCGCGATGTCGTGGGCGAAGCGACGCCCGCGTCGGTGGCGGCGGCGGTCCTTGGCGAGCTCGCAGAGGTGTACGCTCAGTTCCAGCTTGAGGGCTTTCGGGGTCTCGCGCGAGAATACGGGAGTAGGTCCGTTCTCGCGGACCGCGAGGTCAAGGTCTGCGACGTCGGAGGTCGCGTACGAGCCACCGGGCACGCGAGCGGGATCGACGACCTTGGACGGCTTGTGGTGGAGACTTCGCGAGGGAGCGTCGCGGTCGCCGCGGGCGACGTTACACTTGTCGGTAGTAGCCTCGACTGACACGGAGGGACACGCGTGGCGCCCGATCTCTCACCGAAGAACCTCGGGCGCGTCCTCGATCAGGCATTCGACATCTACCGCGCCAACTTCCGCACGATCACGCTCTCGTCCCTCGCCGTGATCTTTCCGTTCGCGTTGCTCATGGGTGTGGCGCAGGTCTTCTACACGCGGGGACTCCTCGCGATCATCCCGACCTTCCTCGAGTCCTCGACGCCGGGCGAACTGAGCCGTCTGCAGGTTTGGACCCTGCTCTCGAGTGGCGTGTCGCCGGCGTTCTGGATCGCGCAGCTCTACATCGCCGTCGCGATCTACTCCTGGCTGCCGGCGATGATGTACGGCGAGCGCCCGACGGTGCGCCAGCTCTTGCGCCTGCGCCTGATGCGGCTCGTCATGTACGGGCTCACAGCCTGGCTCGTGAGCTTGCTGGCCGGGCTTGGGCTGCTGTTTCTTCTCGTTCCCGGCATCGTGGTGGCCGTCTTCCTGGCCTTCGCCCCGATCATCACCGTTGCCGAGGAAGCATCGGTCGGTCGCGCGTTCTCGCGGTCGTTCGCACTCGCCGGTGGGAACGCGTGGCGCATCATCAGGTTCTTCCTTCTGCTCTCGGTGTTCACGTTCGTGCTCGAAACCGCCGTGGATTCGCCGGCATTCATCCGTCAGATAGTCGAGGGCCTGCAGAATCCGGATGCGCTGTTCGCGGCAGTCTCTCCGGGCTGGAAGTTCATCGAAGGACTGCTCACGGCGCTTGCGATATCGCTCGTCTACCCGTTCAGCCGGATCGCCTGGTACTGCTTCTATCTCGACGTGCGTGCGCGGCGTGAAGGCATGGACATGGTCGCCCGGGCCCGTGCGCTGGCCGAGGAGTCCCGTTGATGGTCACCCGGGAGCGCGCAGGCGTCCTCACCGGTGCACTCGCGTGCCTGCTCGCATGCATGCTGGCGCTGGCGGCTCCGGCCCCTGCGGCCCAACGCGTGCTACCTGCCGACGAGTACCGGTCCCGGGTCGGCGCTGCGATCGACGACATCGACGTCGCTCGCGACCGATCCATGGACTCCCGGACCGCTTCGGAGCTTGCCGCCGACGTCAACACGCTGCTCCCCATCACGCTTCCGGTCGAGGTCGATGGCCAGAAGGTCGTCGCCGACAACTCGATTCTGCGCACGTTGGTCTCCCGTCTCGACGCCGCCAAGAACCCCGAAGACCGCGCCGACCTTGCCGATGAGATGCGGCGCCACCTCGTGTCGCTCGAGGCATCGCTCGGCGGCCCAGGGGCTGGGGTGCCCGAGGACCGGGAGACTCTCGAGAAGATCATCGCCGCACAGCGCGTGCCCTCGCGCTCGCCGCTAGCAGAGATCGTTGGCAAGATCGTCGAGCGGCTGCTCGATGTCCTCCAGAAGTGGTGGGCATCGGCAGGGGGCTCGCCCCGCACGGCGACGATCCTCTCGACCGGCATGGTCGTGCTCCTCGCGGTCCTGCTCGCCTTCCTTGGCTGGACGCTCGTTCGCGCACTGCTGCGCGCCAGGGCTGCGGCTGCCACGCTGGAGCCGGCTGGCGGCACCCGGGCCGTCGGCGGTCCGGTCGTGGCCGCCGCTGAGGGACTTCCGGCCGACGCGCTCGCGTACGCGGACGAGCTCGCCGGGCGCGGACTATTCCGCGAAGCCGTCCGCGCGCTATTCGGCGGCGCAGCACGAGCACTCGTGGAGGCGGGCGTCGTCGTGCAGACGCGAACGCGCACTGACGCCGAGCTGCTTGCGGAAGTGAACGCGAGCGCGCCGCGGGCGCACGGGAAGCTCCGGACGCTCGCGGTGGCGTTCGAGACTGCGTACTACGGGCATGTGGATCCCGACGCCGAGCGCTACGAAGAGGCGCGTGCAGCATACGAATCGGCACTGGCCGCCCTGCGCCCGGAGGGTGGTGACGCGACGTGAGGAGGCTCCTTGGCAGGCTCGATGCACGGGCGCTCGTGTTCATGGCGGCCGCGGTGCTGCTGCTTGTCGCCTATGCGGTGGTGGTAGGGCTGTCCAAGGACTACTACCTCGTGTCATCGCCGGCCGGCTCGACCTTTGATGCCGAGGACGAGGGCACGCTGGTCCTGCTGTCGTATCTGCGCGAGCTCGGTATCGAGGCGGATACGCTCCAGAGATTCGACTCGTTGCCGGAGACCGGGACGATCGTGGTCGTGGCCTCCGGCAAGCTCGAGGTTGAACCGACGCCCGGCGACGGACGCCGACTCGCACGGTGGGTCGAAGACGGCGGGCGGCTCGTGCTCGCCGGCCCGCACGCCCGCGATGTGCTGCGCGGCGAGCCGATCGGCGTGCGTACCGGTCCACGGGGGGATGCAGCCGCTTTGGTGCCGCTCCAGCCCTCGGCGTACGCGCGGGGCGTGAAGAAGGTGTCGGTTGGCCCCGACCGTATCCTCGCCGATGACGCATCGTGGGTGACCCACATGAAGGACATGTCCGGGCAGGTGCTCGTCTCACGGGTCTATGGCGCGGGCGAGGTCGTCTGGCTGTCGAGCGAATGGCCGCTGGCGAATGCCGGCATCGGCCAGCGCGACAACGCGCGGCTCGCGACGCTTCTCGTCGCGCAATCAGGCCCGGTCTGGTTCGACGAGTACCATCACGGTTTCGTGCGTGGTGGCGGAGCGTGGGAGCGACTCGGAGGCGGTGGCCGGGCCGCAGTCGTGCTTGCCGCGCTTGCGGTGGCGGTGCTGTTGCTGGCGGCCGCGCAGCGGCGGGGTCCGGTCATCGCTCCGGTAGAAGGCCGACCCGCGCGCACGGGGGCCTACATCGGTGCGCTGGCGGAGCTCTACCGCAAGGCGGGTGCGCGCTCCTCGGCGCTTCTGTCGCTCGCGGAAGGACTGCGAGAAGTGCTGGCCCAAAGATACGGCACGGTCGAGGCCGGCCGGTCCCGGCACCCTGACGCCGCGGCCGCGCTCGAACGTGCGGCGGGTGCGGCTGGCACCGAGATGACGAAAGAGGAATTCGTGGCGATCGCCCGCGATCTGACGCGGGCGCGACGGGAGGTCGAAGGACGAGATGGCTGATACAGGCAAGGTCATGCAACTCGCCGAGCGGGTGCGAGCCGAGGTCGGCAAGGCGGTGGTGGGCCAGGCGAGGCTCGTCGATAGCCTGCTCATCGGGCTCGTGACCGGCGGGCACGTACTCGTCGAGGGAGTGCCGGGAACCGCCAAGACGCTGCTGGCGCGGTCCTTGGCAGCGGCGATCGATACGTCGTTCAAGCGCATCCAGTTCAGCCCGGACATGATGCCCGCCGACGTGGTCGGCACGAATGTCTACGACGCCGAGCGGGGCACGTTCTCGCTGCGCCAGGGCCCGGTGTTCGCCAACATCGTGCTGGCCGATGAGATCAACCGCACGCCCCCGAAGACGCAGGCCGCGCTCCTCGAAGCGATGCAGGAGGAACAGGTCACCATCGACGGCGTCACCCACCCACTGCCACATCCGTTCATGGTCGTCGCCACGCAGAACCCGATCGAGTATGAGGGCACCTACCCGCTGCCCGAGGCGCAACTCGACCGCTTCCAGCAGAAGGTCGTCGTGGAGTACCCGAGCGATGCCGAGGAGACCGAGATCTTGCGCCGCCACGCGTCCGGCTCCGAGCACACCGACCTCGCCTCGCTCGGGCTGCGGGCCGTGGCAGGCGTTGCGGATATCGACGCCGCGCGTGAGGAGCTCGCCGCAGTCGTCGTGGACGACTCGGTCGTTGAGTACGTGCGCGCCATCGCACGCGGGACGCGCGACCACGTCTCGATCCTGCTCGGCGCGAGTCCCCGGGCCGCAGTGAGCCTGCTTGTGGCCGCGAAGGCTCATGCGCTGCTGCAAGATCGCGCGTTCGTGACTCCCGACGACATCAAGACGATGTCGCTGCCGTGCCTTCGCCATCGCGTGCTGCTTCGGCCCGAGATCGAGATCGAGGGCGTGGGCGTCGACGAGGTGCTGCGCGACGCGATCGAGCGGGTGCCCGTACCCAGGTGATCTCGCCACGCGACATCCTTGGCAGGCTTGGTGGGGTGCGGCTGACGCCGCGGCTCGGGCTGGCGCTCGCCGTCGGGGCGCTCGTCGTCGCGATGCTGCCGGGCGCGCTCGCGTGGGTGGTCGCGCTCGCGTGGCTCGTGGCGCTCGCGGTCGCGGTGCGCCGCGACATCGCCGCGACGCCGGCTACCGCCGATCTCGCGATCGAGCGCAGCGGGCCCGCGAAGTACTCCATCGGCGTCCCGAACCGCGTAGTGCTGCACATCCGCAACTCATCGGCGCACCCGGCGCGCCTCTCCGGTCGCGAGTCGCCGCCGCCCGAGTTCGTGGGCGAGCGCGCCTTCGGGCCGCTTGCGATCGCGCTCCACGACGGCGCCGAGGTCGAGCTCTCGTTTGTGCCGCCGCGCCGGGGCGCCTACGCGTTCGATCGCATCGGCGTTCGCCTGATTGGTCCGCTCGGCCTTGCCGGTCGCCAGCTCACGATCGGATCTGCCGAGGAGATCCGCGTCTACCCCGACATCACCGCCGTGCAGCGCTACTCGCTCCTGGCCCGGCGCGGGGCGCTCCATGAGATCGGCGTGCGTGCGATGCGATTCGCGGGTCGGGGGACCGAGTTCGAGTCGTTGCGCGACTACGCGCCCGGCGATTCGTACCGTGACATCGACTGGAAGGCCACTGCGCGCCGAGGACGCCCGGTGGTGCGGCAGTTCGAGGCTGAGCGCAGCCAGACCGTGGTGCTCGCGATCGACGCCGGACGGCTCATGACGGCGCAGGTTGGCGGACTCTCCAAGCTCGACCGCGCTGTGAACGCGGCGCTGCTGCTTGCGTTCCTCGCCACACGCATGGGGGACAGCGTGGGACTGCTCGTCTTCGGTCGGGACGTACGCACGTACCTGCCGCCGCGCAAGGGTCATCGCCAGTTCCTGGCGATCCTCGAGGCGCTCTACTCCGTCGAGGAGCGCGTGGAGGAGCCCGACTACGCTGGCGCGCTGCGCTATCTTGCCGCGCGTGTAGGCAAGCGCTCGCTCGTGGTGCTCTTCACCGAGCTCGTGGGGACCGACCCGTCCAGGCGGCTCCTTGGCGTGCTCTCGACGCTCTCACCGCGGCACCTGCCGCTGGTGATCACGCAGCGCAACGAGGAGGTGGAGCGGATCGCGTCGGCACACGCGGACGTCGAGAGCGACGCGATGCGGGCGGCGGTCGCCCAGGACCTCCTGCACGACAAGACCCGAGCGGTCCGCCTGTTGCGCGCACGGGGCTCGCTCGTGCTCGATGTCTTCCCCGAGGAGCTTTCGGTCGCCGCGGTCAACCGCTACCTGGAGATCAAGGCGCGCGGGCGGCTGTAGCGAGGCGTGTGCGAGCTCGCAGGCCCGCCGCACGCCTAGGCGTGCGGCTCCTCGGATGACGTGTGCGCCATGATCGCCGCGGCGTGCGCCTCGACTGGCACGATGTGCCGGATATCCCCGTGCTGGTGTATCGCGACGTCGACCCCGTAGGTGGTCTGGATGTTCTCGCGCGTGAACACCTGGTCGGGCGTGCCCTGCGCATAGACGCGGCCGTCGTGCATCATCACGACGTAGTCCGAGTACTGCGAGGCGAGGTTCAGGTCGTGAATCGCAAGCAAGGCGAGCAGGCCTTTGCCCGTCACGATCTCGCGCAGGTGACGCATGACGCTGAGCTGGTGTCGTATGTCCAGGCTGCTGGTCGGCTCATCGAGCAGCAGCATCTCGGGCTGCTGAGAGAGCGCCCGCGCGATCAGCACCTTCTGGCGCTCGCCGCCACTGAGCTGGTTGACGTCACGCAGCGCGAACTCGCCAAGTCCCAGACTCGCGATGTTCTCGGACACGATCCGAAGGTCGGCGTCGGATGGACTCCACCCAACGTACGGTTTTCTGCCGAGGAGCACCATGTCGAAGACCGTGACCGGAAAAGAGCCGGCGAAGCTCTGAGGCACGTAGCCGATCGACCGGGCGACCTCACGCCTCGACATGTCGCTGATGCGCCGGCGGTGGAGCAGGATCTCACCTTCCGCGTGAATCAGGTTGTCGATGCACCGCAACAGGGTCGTCTTCCCCGATCCGTTCGGTCCGACGATGCTGACGATGCCGCCGCACGTGAGCGAGAGGTCGACGCCGGACAGCGCCCGGCGTCCCCCCTTGTACTCGAATCCGACGGCTTTGAGCTCAAGCATCGATGTCTAGCCGAGCGACGCCGCGAACCGGCGGGCGTCGTGCTCCTCGGGCAGTTCCGATAGCAGGAATGGCTCGCCGTTGTCATGCCGCTCCTCGAGCCGGCTCCGGAGCCCCTCCAGATACTCCAGGAACTCGTCAGCGTCCATCGAGCCCTCGAACTTCATGATGAGCAGTACGGCGCGCTCGTCGAAGGGAACCTCGTAGCCGGTTTCGATGTCCGGCGGCATGAAGAAGATCGAGCCTTGCCTCATATGGTGGCGCTGCCCCTCGCTGCACAGCACCCATTGTCCTCGTACGGTGAAGATGATGCTCTCGGTCGAGTGAACGTGCGCGGGGCAGTACAGGTCTGGCTGCATGCTGATGTAGTGGGCCGAGCCCAGGTTGCCGCTCATGATGGGGCCGATTCGCCCCTCAAGGGTGTCGACTCCAGGCAGCCCGCCGATGGAATCGACGATGTCCACCTGAGCCATGCGGGTCGTGTACTCGGCTAGGGCGCTGGTCTTGGTCTCAAGCATCGGAGTCGGTCCTTTCCGGATGTCAGACGGGTAGTGAACTGCCGGCCGTTTCGGTTGCACCGAACCTGCGGCCGAGGAAGTCGATCATGGAGTCGAAGTACTCCTCGCGATACGGGCGCTCGAAGCTGGCAAGCGACATCCGTTCACGGACGCGGGTCTCGTAGTCCGGAGGCGTGTGCTGGAACGAGTGATCCGCATCCGGAATCATCGCCAGCTCGACGGGCACGTTTCGGCGGCGCAGCGTCTCGACGATCCCCAGCGCGTCCCGCGGCGGGACGTTGAGGTCGTTCTCGCCGTGCACCACGAGCGTGGGCCGATCGATGTGTCGGAACTGACGCGCCGGAGCCCATTCCTCGGCGTAGACGCGCGCGTCGAGTCTGACGGCCCACGACTGGCCCCCGTACGCGATGACGTACTCCTCGCGGCCGTCCTCGATCGCGCGGAACATGTCGTCGAGTTGCATGCCGAGCGCAAGGCCCCGCGGGTCGTGCTCCTCGGCCCACGTGAGATGCTCCGGGCTTCGCAGCGCGAAGTCGCGGGCGCGGTGGTAGTTGAAGCTCATCATGTCGCGGTACTCGCTGAACAGCCCGCCGCTCAGGATGTAGATCGCGGGCAGCTTCGAGCGTTCGGCGAGTAGTGATGAGGTGTAGACGCCCGCGCTTTGGCCGAAGACGGCGATTCGGTCACGGTCGGCCTCGGGCTGCGCGGCGATCGTTTCGAGCGCGGCGATCGCGTCGTCGACGTCGGTGAAGTAATCGCCCGGTTTGCCATCGCTCGCGCCAAATCCCCGGCGGTCGTAGGAGAAGGTCGCATACCCTGCCGAGCACAGGCGGCTCGCGATGTGTACGAAGAAGTTGCGCGCAGGCACCTCGCGCCGACCGTGGCGGGCCGGCAGCATGTTGCCGTCGCGATCCTGCTCCATCGAACCGTGGATGAGCAGGACGCACGGCGTGGGACCGTCTGCGTGCTCAGGCACTCGCAAGACGCCTTCGAGCGTCAGCTCGCCGCTTGCGAATGTGATGACTCGTTCTTGCATTCGCATCACACCCAATAGTTCTGCCGACGGGTCAGTAGCAGGTACAAGAAGAGTGGGACGCCCACGAGCGAGGTAACGATGCCGATGGGCAGGATAATGGGCGAGATGAGGGTGCGTCCCACGGTGTCCGAGGCGACCATCACGATCGCGCCCACGATGCACGAGGCCGGCAGCAAGAACCGGTGGTCGCCGCCGATGAGGTATCGGGCGATGTGTGGCGCCACTAGGCACACGAACCCGATGATGCCGGTGAACGAGATGATCGTGGCAGTGATGAGTGCAGAGAGCAGAAGGCTCACGATCCGCACCCGTGTCGTGTCGACGCCGAGCGAGCGAGCCGCGTCGTCTCCGCCGAGCGTCATAGCGTTGATGTCCCACGAGTACTTGATGAGGACGGGTACGCACGCCACCATCACCGCTGCGACGATGGCGATCTCAGACCACTTCACGCCGGTAAGGGTCCCGAACGTCCAGTGGACCATCGCCATCAGGTCTTCTTCGGATGCGAAGAAGTGGATGATCGAGGTGAGAGCGCTGAACAGATAGGAGAGCGCGATTCCGGCGAGGATCAGCGTCTCGGGCGACGTTCCCTTCATGCGTGCCAGGCCGAAGACGAGCAGCGTGCACACCATCGAGAACAGGAATGCGTTGCCGACGATGGCGAACGTTCCGACGCCGACGAACCCGAAACCGAACATGATCGCCACCGACGCGCCGAACGCGGCGGCGGCGGAGATGCCGACGGTAAAGGGGCTGACGAGCGGGTTCCTCGTGATGCCCTGCATCTGGGCGCCCGAAACCGCAAGCCCGGCGCCTCCGATGATCCCCATGACGATACGGGGCAGTCGCAACTCCCACACGACGGACTCATCGAACGGCGAAGCGCCGACCGATGGCGCCAGCCGTGTCGCCAGTGCACGGAGTACCGCGCCGACCGACATGTCGGCGGAACCGATGCACAGGGCGATCACGGCCAGCGCGATCAGCACGACGCAGCCAAGTGAGACGATCAGCAGTCGCCGCGCGATCGATCGGGAGTATTGGTCCCGAACGCTTCGCTCGGTCGAGGCCGCTGTCATCTCGTCACGCATCTACTGGTTGATGGCCGGGTACGTGTAGACGCCCTGCCACTCGAGGCCGAGGTACTTCTCGTAGTACTCCTTGAGCACGGACTCGGGATTGAAATCCTCGAACGTCTCGGGGTACAGGATCTTGGCGATGAACATCGGCCCGAACTTCTTGCGAGCGCCACCGCTGACGTCGAAGGACATGACGTGGACTTGGTTCTGCGTCACCGCGGTGCTGGCGGCAAGCTCCGGTCGCGCCATGATGGCGTCGTGGACGGCCTTGAAGTCGGTGTCGTCGGCGAGGAAGTAGCCGCCGCTCTGACCCTTGATGATGAAGTCGGGATTGCGCTCGGCGATGTCTTCGGGGTCGGCCTCGAACCACTCGGCGGTGATTTCCGGATACAGGTCGACGCCGCCGCCGGAGACGATCATGCCCGGTATTCCGCAGCCGTAGCCTGCGCCTCCGTAGGTACCGTAGTCGTCGGCGCCTTCGAAGTAGACCGTCTTGCGGTCGGCATCAGCGATTTCGGCGATGCGCTTGGCGACCATGTCGAGCGGCTTTCTGAAGAAGTCGATGTAGCTGGCGGTTTCCTCCTCGCGGCCGAGCATGGCGCCCAGCGTCGTGACCTCGCGGAAGTAGACGTCGGTGCGGAAGAAGTCCAGACTCACGACCGCGATGCCGAACGGCTCGAGTTCGGCCTGGACCTCGTCGGGGAGCGGCGGGTATGAGGACAGGCAAATCACGACGTCGGGGTCGAGCTCCGCGATGGCCTCGTAGTTCGGCTCTTCCGACGAACCGACGACAGGCGTGTCGGCCAGTCCGGGGTAGTACCCCTCGTCAACCTTGGCCTTAGTGGCTTCGTCGATACCGACGATGCGGTCGATGGCGCCCAGAGCTTTGAGCTCCTCGGTCGGGTTGTCCCACAACACGACGATGCTCTTGACCGGATACGGTACCTCGACGTAGCGATTCGCCGAGTCTTGCACCGTGATGGTGTCTGTCGCCTCGGCATCCTTGGTGCCGCTGCTCTCGGCGCCCTGTGAGGTGCACCCCGTGATGGCAAGCGAAGAAAGCAGCAATACCAGTGCGATACAGACAAACGACGCTCTTCTGAGACGTTTCGACATAGCCCCTCCTCGATGTCAGGACACCTGCAAAGGCGTCCGGTTTCCCCCTGTGCTCGGTGGCCCACGATGCGGTAGCGGGATGTTCGAGCCGGTCGTGCGCGTAGCACGAATGTGGAAATGGTATACCATAGTGCTACGAATGGCAAAGGCGTAACACGCAGAGGAGACCGACCGCCATGTGCAAGAATTCCGTGAACACGAGCCAGATGCAGCAAGCCATCGAACAGGGCGAGATGACCGTCAGATTAGCGCAGAGTGCGGTTCATCAGCTTGAGCACAGTGCTGAGCACCTCGGCGACGCGAGCGTGTCGAGCGCACTTGCTCGCGCTGCGATGCTGCTCACCGACGCTGCCAGGGAGCTGGCCGCAGCGGGCGCGGTGGTCGAGAGCCCCTCGGTCGATGGATCGGCAGTCGTGGAGCGAGTCTAGGCTTGCGACCTTCCCGGCAGCACCACATAGAGCGTGAGCGCCAGCGCCATGACCGCGCCGAACGCGATCTTGAGCACGGGATCGACCGGTGCCGGCGTCAGGAATCCCTCGATCGCACCCGCGATCACGAGCAGAGGGATCGCGCCTAGCACCACGCGCACCGCGTCGCCGGACGCGGACTTGAGCGCGGCACTCCTTGGCAGGTCACCCGGCGCGACCAAGGCGCGGGCGAGCATCAGTCCCGACCCACCCGCAAGCACGATCGCAGGCAGCTCAAGCGCACCGTGGGGCACTATGAGCGACCAGAATTGAAGCGCGCCTCCGGCCTGGGTGAACACGCCCGCGAGTGCGCCGAGCATGAGCCCGTTCTGCAGCAGCGCGTAGCCGGTGAGCGCGCCGAAGGTCATGCCGCCGGCGAAAGCGAGCAGGCTGACCTGGATGTTGTTGGCGGTGATGCCGGCGGTCAGCAGCGGTCCCAGGCTCGCCGAAACGTCTGCCAGCGAGCCGCCCTGCTTCAGCGTGTCGCCCACGCCATCGCGGAGCATCTCGGGGATGAAGATGCGGGCGAGCGGGTAGTTCACATACACCAGCAGGAAGCCAAGGACGCACGCCCCGCCGAACACGAGCGCCGAAAGCCCGATCGGCCGCCAGTTGGCCCGGATGAGCCGGGGATAGCCGCGGGCAAGGAACTCCCAGGCAGCGCCGATGCGGCGAGGGCTTTCGCCGTAGAGTCCGGCATGCGCGGAACCAACGAGGCCGTTCAGGTGCGCCTCCGTCGCGCTGCCGGGAAAGTGCGTCTGCGCATAGGCGAGGTCGGCGGCGGTTCGTCGGTAGTCCTCGTACATGGCGCGGAGCTGCTCGGCGCCAAGACTCACGACACCGCGCCGCTGGGCCGCACCGGTGAGTTCGGCGAGACGGTCCCATGTCTCGCGCGAGCCGTCGATGAAGGTCCGCTCGTCCATGCCGCTCCTTTCAGGCGCGTCCATGCTAGCACGCGTGCGCCCACGCGCCCTATGATGGCCAAGGAGACAGGAGGCATGGGTGGCAGCGCTTGGACGCAGGCTCGAGATCGAGACTCCCGAAGCGGTGACGGTGACGTACCCGCTGGCAGGCGTGGGTTCCCGCGGCGCGGCCGCGCTGCTCGACATGCTGATACTCGGACTTCTCATGCTCGCCGAGGCGGTCGCCGGTGCACTCGTGATGCTCGTGGGCGTCAGGGTCTTCGGCTGGAATGAGGTCCTCCCGATCTGGGGCCTCGCGGCTCTCGGGATAGCGTTGTTCGTGACCTACTGGGGCTACTTCATCTACGGAGAAGTCGTTCGCAACGGGCGCACATTCGGCAAGCGACGCATGCGCATCCGCGTGGTGCGCGACGACGGAAGCCGTGTCGGTGTCCTGGACTCGGTCATACGCAACGTCGTGCGTATCGTCGATGCGCTTCCGGGGACGTATGCTATAGGGGTGGCCTGTCTGCTGATGTCCCCTCGCGCGCGGCGGCTCGGCGACATGGCGGCAGGTACAGTGGTCATCGCAGAACCCGACGAGCCGGGCATGGTCCTAGGAGCCGACAAGCGGGAGTCCTTGGCAGTAGAGTACCTGACGCGCAGGGCAGGGCTCACGCCCGATGCTCGCTACCAGGTCGGTGTGGCTATGTTGGGGCTTTGGGGAGAAGCGCCCGGCACGTGGGACGAGCCGACGATCGCAGGCCGCGTGGCCGATCTCTCCGGGTTGCGCGAGCGGTTCACGGCGGGGTCGTAGCCTGCAGCCGCGCGCTGCACCGCGTCATCCACCGGTTGACACGGAGCTCCCATCACGGTATCTGTTAACCTCACAACGCAATACGAGTTAACAAGGAGCACACAATGGCCGAGGAATACGCAGCGCCCGTCGATCGCCCGCCCGCAGCGGGAACCCGTACGCGCACAATCGCTATGGCGGCTCTGCTCGCAGCGCTGCTTGCGGCGTCGGCGTGGATCACCCTCCCGATCGGGGCGGTTCCTGTGACGCTGCAGGTCTTCGTGGTCCTTCTCGCGGGGCTCGTGCTGTCGCCGGGTACTGCCGCGGCGTCCGTCGGGGTCTACCTGCTCCTTGGCATGGCGGGGCTACCGGTGTTCTCGGGAGGGACGGGCGGGCTCGGCGCGTTGTTGGGTCCTACCGGGGGCTACCTTGTGGGTTTCTTCTTTGCCGCAGCGGTTGTTTCGAGCGTGAGGTTGCGTCTCGGTCGCTTTGGGGCGGCCCAGCCGCTTGCCGACGGCCTTGCGATGGCGCTCGGCATCGCCGTGATCTACGCCGCAGGCTGGGCTCAGCTCACGCTCGTCACCGGAATGGGTTGGGGTCCGGCCTTCGTCGCAGGCGTCGCGCCGTTTGTGCTGCTCGACGCCGCAAAGGGAGTCGTGGCGGTCGGGGTCGCGTCCGCGCTGCGCCGGGCCGGGGTCGCTGCTGCCTGACCGCGCGAGTCGCGGTTGCGATGTCAGAGCTTACCTCTAAGATGGTCGTGTACCTGTCACGCGACCCCGGCAAGGAGGCCCTGTGGGTCGGCCAGTCACGTTCGTGCACGCTGCAGATCTGCACCTCGACGCGCCTTTCGCAGGTGTGGATGCGAACGACGAGCGGGTTCGTGCGGCGCTCATGGAGGCGACCTACATCGCGTTCGACCGCGTGATCGCGACGTGCATCGAGGCCGACGCAGACTTCCTGGTTCTTGCCGGTGACACCTACAACAGCAGCGAGAAGAGCCTTCGGGCACAGCTGCGGTTCCAGGTCGGAATGCGGCGACTCGCGGAAGCCGGCATTCCCACCTACGTCCTGCAGGGCAACCATGACCCGGCGAACGGATGGTCGGCGGGGTTGGAGATGCCCTCCGCGGTCCACGTGTTTCCGTCAGACCGTGTGGAACGGCTCACGGTCGAGCGTGACGGCGAGACGATCTGCGCTCTGTACGGGCGCGGTTTCGCGGCCGCGGTGGTCACCGAGAATCTTGCCGCCGGCTACAAGCGTGAGCCCGCCGACCGCATAGCTATCGGCGTGCTCCATGCGAATGTCGGAGGCGATCCGGAATACGAACCCTATGCCCCATGCTCCATCGACGACTTGCGCGCCGCAGGGATGGACTATTGGGCACTCGGGCATATCCACAAGCACACCCGGCTCGCGGCCGAACCGCGGGCCGTCTACGCGGGAAGCCCGCAAGGACTCAGTCCGAAAGAGGCCGGCGAGCACGGATGCTACCTCGTCACGATAGGTCCCGGCAACGTCGAGGAACGCTTCATCGTCACGGACGCCGTGCGCTGGGCACGCGACGAGATCGACGTGTCCGAGATGGCCGATGTCGAAGCACTGCGCACCGGCGTGCGCGCCGCGTGCGAGCGGCAGCGAGAAGCTGCGGGCGGACGCCCGGTCATCGTGCGATTGGGTCTCACCGGCCGTGGGCCGGTTCACGCGGACCTCGCGAGGCCCGGGCTCCTCGGCGAGCTGATCGCCGACGTGAGCGAAGGGCAACTGGCCTCCGAGCCGTGGGTGTGGATCGCTCGCGCTCGCGACCTGACTCGTCCGGCGATCGATCTGGCCGCGGTGCGCGAGGGTGGCGGTTTCGCGGGAGACCTCGTACAGCTGGCGGACGACCTGTTGGCGGGCGATCCGGACACACTCGTCGATGAGGTTCTGGCTCCACTGCGCGAGCGCGCACGCGGTCTGGAGGTCGACTCCTCGGCCGCGGAGATCATCGAGCGGGCCCGAGATGTCTGTCTCGACCTCCTCTATGCCGCAGAGGACCGCTCATGAGGCTCAGCAGAATCGAGGCGGTGCGCTTCGGGGGCGTCGACGGGAGGACTCTCGACGGCCTTGGCGACGGGCTCACGGTGGTCGTCGGCCCCAACGAAGCCGGCAAGACCAGCTTCACCACTCTCGTGCGCCACGTGCTCTACGGGTTCCCGACGCCGTCCAAGCCGCGCGCATACGTCTCGGCGGCCGGTTCCCGCGAAGGCAGACTCGTGTTCGCGGATCCGGAGGGCGAATGGGTGCTTCAGCGCACGGAGGGACCCCGCGGCGGCCAGCTTGCGGTGCGCACGCTCTCCGGTTCCGAGCGTCCCGATCTGGCCGAGGAGCTCACTCGCGGAGTGAGCGAGGCGGCGTTCGGTGCGGTGTTCGGTTTCGGGCTCGCCGAGATGGACGAGATAGAGCGCATGCGGGGGAGCCACGACGACATCGTGTCGCGACTCTACGCCGCTGGCGCCGGGCTCGCGGTGAGCCCACAGGATGTTCGCGCCACAGTCGACGACCGCGCCGCCAAGCTGTTCGCCCTGCGCGGGAAGAATCCGACCATCAACGCGCTCCTCGGCGAGATTCGCGAAATGCGCGATCGGGTGCGCACGCTGGAGGTATCCGCCGAGGAGTACGCATCCGATGTAGAGCACCTCGGCGAACTGCGCGCCGAGATCGAGCGGGCGACCACCGCGCGCGACGCCGCGCTGGAGCGGCACCGTGCGCTCGCATTCGATGCAGGCCGCGTCGGCGACTGGGAGCGCGAGATCGAGACCGCCGAAGTGGAGCTTGCTGAGGCGGACAGCGAGATTGCGCGGTTGGACATGCTTGCGGAGGCGCTCGTCTCCGGGAGCGATGCGTCGGCGCCTGTGGTCGAGGCTGAAGCCGTCCTTGGCGAGGCGGCGCTCTTCGAACAGCGGTTTCGTGCTGTGCGCGACCGGGAATCGCGCTTGCGCGAGGCCGAACGCGAAGCGTCTGCGGCGCTCGCGGACCTCGGCATGTCGCGGGAGCTGGCGCTCGCAGCGGACATCTCGCCTCAGACGGCCGCCGAGATCGAGACCCGTCGCGACAGACTGGTGAGGCTCGAAGAGCGGACCGAGAGCCTGCGGTCCAGGCTTCTCGAGGTCCGCGAAACTGCTGGCGGCAGGGCCGTCGGGCCAACAGCGGGTTCCCCTTGGCCAGCGGTTCTTCTGGCAGTCCTTGGACTGTTGCTCGCCGCGTACGCGACGGTGTCTGCCGACGTCACTCTCGGCGCGCTCGGGGTCGTTGTTCTGGTTGCGGGCGCTGCGTTCGTGCTTTCGCGCAGTCGGGCGAGCGCGGGTGCGGGCACCGCGCCGGTGTCGGCCGATGCCGCCGACGCCACGGCCGGCGAGCTGCAGACGGCGCGTGCCGAGTGGGCCGCATGGATTCGGGACCGCGGGTTCCCCGACTCGGTCGGCGATCCGGGCTCCGCGGCCACACTGCTCGCGGCGCTCAAGGACGTTCGCGGCAGACTGCGCGAAGCGGAGAACCTCGCAAGCGATATCGCCGAGGAAGCAGCCTGGCTCGAAACATACCGGGTCCGCCTGGCGGCGGTCGCCGAGCCGCTTGGTACCGGTGCCCCCGCGTCACTCGACACTGTCTCGGCCTGCGCGGTCGGTGTCCGGAGCTCCCTTGAGGCAGCTGCCAGACTCGTTGCCGAGAAGGAAGATCTGAAACGAGCGAGGGAGTCTGCAGCTGCCCGCATTGCTGCGATTCGCACGCGCATCGGCGCGAGCAGTGAACGCGTGCAAGTTGCGCTCGACCGCAACGGCGTGACCGATTCTGCCGCACTGCAGGGCGCCGTCGGCATCGCCTCCGCAGCTTCCGACGAGGCCATCGTCCGCAACGACGCTCTCACTTGCGAGGCGAGTGCCATTACCGAGCGCGTCCGCTGTGAGGAGCGCGAGAAGGGGATGGCGTCGCTGCGTCTCGACATCACGGGCGCCGAGGAGCGCATCAGGCGATCCGCCGAGGAGTACGCCATCTACACTGTCGCCTCGCGCATGCTCGAACGCGCGCAGGAGCGCTACGAGCGGGAGCAGCAGCCCGAGGTCGTCCGGGAAGCAGGGCGCATCTTCGCCCGGATCACCGGCGACCGCTACCCGAGGCTCAAGGTGCCGCTCGACTCATCACCGATCGCGGTGTTCGATTCCGCGGCCGACGAACGCCGGACCGACCACCTGTCGCGAGGCACGGCCGAGCAGCTCTATCTGGCGCTGCGTCTCGCACTTCTCTCACAGTTGGGTGAGGTGGGGGTCCGGTTGCCGGTCCTCATGGACGACGTGCTGGTCAACTTCGATCCGGAGCGCCGGCGTGGCGCTGCCGAGGCCATCGTTGATGTCGCCCGGCAGCGCCAGATCATCGTCTTCACCTGCCACCCCGAGACGGCTGCGCTTCTGGCCGACGTCGATCCGGGTCGCACGGAGGTATCTCTCGACCGCTGCTAGCGCCAATACCGTTCACTTAAGCTAGTCCACGTGATACTCTTCCTCCAGCAAGAGAATCGTCCTCTTCTGTGAGAAAGGACTGCTCATGCCTCGGTCCGTAGCGGAGCTGCCCGTCGGAACCAGGATCACGGATCACATCAGCC
>JAUXNU010000065.1 GCA_030682655.1 Actinomycetota bacterium
AGAGGTTCC
Source organism: Actinomycetota bacterium (assembly GCA_030682655.1). Classification (NCBI taxonomy): domain Bacteria; kingdom Bacillati; phylum Actinomycetota; species Actinomycetota bacterium. The sequence goes on from JAUXNU010000065.1 coordinate 10, forward strand.
GGGGCGTGGATTCGGTGTGTGTGGGGCGTGGTTCGCGCCCGCAGGATGCCCCACATTCATAGTTCGCGCTGAGAAGCCTCGCTCCTGCGCGAGAGTGAAGGTGTGAGGATGGGCACGCAACGTGCTTGTGAGCGTGTGAGTGTGACGGTCCCGTAGTAGAATCAGCGGCACTGACGAAGGTGAAGGAGGCTCGAAGATGGCGAAATGCTGGGAGCAGCGCGGCTGTGATGAGGAGATGCAGGCCGAGTGCCCTCATCCGACGACGATTGGCGACCGCTGCCCGACGAAGTGCGCCTTTGCCGCCTGCGACCGGCCAGCGAACGAGCTCACCACCGATCCGGAGCTCATCTTCGATCCCGCCGTGGATCGCGAAGCGCCGGTCAAGGACGTCTGTCTCTTCTGCGGGTTCTATCTGAAGAGCGGTCCGCGCATCAGCTGACGTCATGGCGCGGTCGTGTCGACCTCCCGGTGAGGCGCTGCACCGAATCGGGAACATTCAGGCTCAGACGGCTCTCGGCGTGTCAGCGCCGGCGGATTCAGTGATTCACGTCCCGTGAGGAGGGGCCATGCGATTCTGCGGACCGCACTACAATGAGTGGGACGAGCTCTACGGGCTCATCAAGGACATCTTCTGCGGCCTAGCGGTGACGTGTTTCCTCTACGCGCTGCATCGCACGGCGAACGGGGTGGAGCTGGGCGCGCGGCTCAAGGCGCTCGACAGGTACGGCGACGCCTACACACCCGAGGAGCGCGAGGAGCTCATCCACAAGATCAAGAGGGACTCGATGAAGTTCTGACGGCGGACGATGCTTTCCCCCGTCGCAGCGACGCTGCTCGCCTTCGGGCGCGAGCTCGAGTCCGAAGGCGCAGCGCAGGTCGGCACATCGTTCACCGGCAATCCCAACGCCGACGCGCTCCTCAGTGAGTCGCCCATGGCGTTTCTCTTCGGCGTTCTGTTCACGCAGGGAATCCCCGCCGAGCGTGCGTGGGCCGGTCCGTTCCTGTTGCGAGAGCGTCTCGGCCATCTCGACCTCGCACGCCTCGCGGGCGACCCGCAGGCGGTGCGCGAGGCCGTCCAGCGATCCCCGATGCTGCATCGGTTCAAAGAGACGCTGCCGCGATGGGTGTGTGCGGCGGCTCGTCGCGTGATCGACGAGTACGACAGCGATGCCTCGCTGATCTGGGTGCCGGGAAGCCATGTGCTTGAGGTGACTGAGAGGTTCGCGGCGTTCGATGGAATCGGGCGCAAGAAGGCGGTCATGGCGACCGAGATTCTCACGCGCCACTTCGGAGTTGAGCTTGCGGGCAGGGAGTGCGGGCAGGTGGCCTACGACGTGCAGGTGCGGCGCGTGTTCCTGCGCGCGGGCCTCGTCGAGTGTGACACGCGTGAAGCCATCGAAGCGGCCGCCGCGGAGGTATGCCCTGAGGCTCCGGGCACCCTCGATCTTGCGGCGTGGCTCATCGGGCGCGAGTACTGCCGACCGAAAGCGCCGCGCTGCGAGGCGTGCAGGCTTGGGGAAGTGTGCCCCCACCGCACGTGGCTCACGGTCGAGGGCGTGGGCGTCCGGAGCGAACGGCGGACCTAGAAGGGCCGGGGGCATCTAGTCCTCGTCCATGGCGCGGTAGAGGAGACCGGAGAGCAGCTTCGGATAGAAGTAGGTCGACTTCTGGGGCATCGTCTCCCCTGCGAGCGCGATCGCTCGCAGCTGGTCCATCCGCGTCGGGCGCATCACGAAGGCCACGTCGTGTTTGTCCGTCATCTTGAGCGCATCGTGCGCGTCCTTCACGAACGAGAGTCGCCCGAATGTCTCCGGACGGTCCGGGTGAATGCCTAGGATCGGGTTGAGGATGAGTTCCTGGAGCACCGCGACATCGAGCCGCTTCCACTGCGCGGAGTGGTCGAGTGGGATTGCGGTGTCGAGATCGATGTCGGCGCGCAAGCGAACCACGC
>JAUXNU010000066.1 GCA_030682655.1 Actinomycetota bacterium
TGCGACCGTGTCGGCCCTCAACTCGAACTCCGCACCGAGGTCTTCTTCGAGCTCGGGATCGAGTGGGGATCCGGGGACGCCGCCGGTCGACCCGGCGGCGTCGTCCGGTGTGCGCGCACCCATGGTTACTTCTCCTCGTCGACGACTTCGTAGTCGGCCTCGACGACCTCGTCCTCGGAACCGGCGGCCTCGGTGGTAGCGGACTCGCCGCCCTCGGCCTCCGTCTGAGCGTCCTGGTAGACGATCTCGGCCAACTTGTACGACGCAGTCTGGAGTGCTTCGGTGGCTGTCTTGATGGCGTCGAAGTCATCGCCCTCAAGTGTCTTCCTGAGCGCCTCGGAGGCCTCGTCAACCGCCGACTTGGTCTCCTCGGGCACCTTGTCACCAAGGTCCTTCACGGTCTTCTCCGTGCCGTAGAGCAGGCTGTCGGCGTTGTTGCGTATCTCGGCCTCGTCCTTCTTGCGGCGGTCTTCATCGGCATGGGCGTCCGCGTCTTTCACCATGCGGTCGACCTCTTCGTCCGAGAGCGCGGTCGAGCCTGAGATCGTGATCTTCTGCTCCTGGCCGGTCCCGCGATCCTTCGCCGAGACGTTCACTATGCCGTTCGCATCGATATCGAAGGTGACTTCGACCTGCGGGACACCGCGCGGCGCCGGCGGGATGTTCATGAGGTGGAACTTGCCGAGGGTCTTGTTGTTCCCGGCCATCTCGCGCTCGCCTTGCAGCACGTGGATCTCCACGCTCGTCTGGCCGTCGGCCGCCGTCGTGTAGACCTCGGTCTTGCGCGTCGGAATCGTGGTGTTGCGCTCGATCATGCGCGTCATCACTCCGCCGAGCGTCTCGACACCCAGCGACAGCGGTGTGACGTCGAGCAACAGGATGTCCTTCACGTCGCCCGCGAGCACGCCGCCTTGGATGGCAGCGCCCACCGCGACGACTTCGTCCGGGTTGACACCCATATGCGGGTCCTTGCCGGTAAGGCTCTTCACGAGTTCCTGCACCGCGGGCATGCGGGTGGACCCGCCGACGAGGATGACCTCATCCAGGTCGCCCGTCTTGAGCCCCGCGTCCCTGAGCGCCGACTCGAGCGGCTTCTTGCACCGATCGAGCAGATCCGCCGTGATCTTCTGGAACTCCGCACGTGTGAGCGTGTAGTCGAGGTGCTTCGGACCGCTTGCGTCGGCCGTGATGAACGGCAGGCTCACCTGCGCGGTCTGGGCCTGTGAGAGTTCCATCTTCGCCTCTTCGGCCTTCTCCTTGAGGCGCTGCAGTGCCATCTTGTCCACGCGCAGATCGATGCTGTGGTCGGCCTTGAACTTGTCGGCGAGCCAGTCGATGACGCGCTGATCCCAATCGTCGCCGCCGAGATGGTTGTCACCATTGGTCGACTTGACCTCGAACACGCCGTCGCCGAGTTCGAGTACCGACACGTCGAACGTGCCGCCACCCAAGTCGAAGACGAGTACCGTCTGCTCCTTGCCGCCCTTGTCGAGCCCGTAGGCGAGAGCGGCGGCGGTGGGCTCGTTGATGATGCGCAGGACCTCGAGCCCGGCGATCTTGCCGGCATCCTTGGTCGCTTGGCGCTGCATGTCGTTGAAGTACGCCGGGACCGTGATGACGGCCTGTGTCACGCTCTCTCCCAGATACGCTTCAGCGTCGGCCTTTAGCTTCTGGAGCACCATCGCCGAGATCTCCTCGGGCGTGAAGTGCTTGCCGTCGATGTCCACGTTCGCACGGCCATCCTTGCCCTTCTCGACCTTGAAGGCGACGGTCTTGCGCTCGGACTCGGTCTCCTCGAACTTGCGACCGATGAAACGCTTGATCGACTTGATCGTGTTCTCGGGGTTGGTGACGGCCTGGTTCTTCGCGGCCTTGCCAGCAATTCGCTCGCCGTCCTTGCGGAATGCAACGACCGACGGGGTGGTGCGATCGCCCTCGGCATTGATCATGATCGTGGACTCGCCACCCTCAAGCACGGCCATTGCCGAGTTAGTGGTGCCGAGATCGATACCGATTACCTTGCCCATCTTCAATCTGCTCCTTCCATGCGCGCAACGTCTTCAGTGACGCTGGTGGTCAGGCTCCGGGCGACAGGTAGCCGAATGCTCCCATCGCCTCACGCATCGTAGAGATATGAGTGTGTCTGTGTCAAGTTTCCTGACGCCCGTTGTGTATACCCCGGCTCAGCCGGTGGTAACCGGCCACCTGCAAGAGAATCAACCAGAGAATCAACCCTGCTTGCCCTTTACAGCACCTCACGACCTCGGTACCCTACCGTGCGAACGGCTGACCGCGGCAGACGTGGAGGGACCCATGCCCCGACCCATCATCAACGAAGAGGACTGCTCGGCCTGCGGTATCTGCGTGGACACCTGTCCTGACGACGTGCTCGAGATCGTAGGCGAGACAGCCGAGCCGGTACACGACGAGAATTGCACCGGGTGCGCGAGCTGTATGGAGGAGTGCCCGATGGGCGCGATCGCGGAGATCGAGGAGGACTGAGCCTGACCACAGACGCGCGCTGAATCTGGAAGACGGGCGCGCCGTGCGCGCCCCGTGCACTGCGCACACGTAGTTCAGTAGACCGGCCCGGGTGCTGTGGCTGCTTGGAACTGCTTCCAGACCCGTTTCTTGCGCACCCCATCTGCTAAGGATGCTTCAAGGCCGTCCACGGCGACGAACGTCCTGCCCATCACGTGTTCGGCCGTTCCGAACCGTGACCGAGCGAGGCCCAGCACCGCGGCGAGGTCCTCGGCGGCCTCGGCGTCGAGCGCGATCGCCAGTCCGGGGTCAACGGCCTCGAGCGCGCCTCTGAGTCGTTGCGCCCGCGCTGCAAAATCGATTCCCGACTCGGGACGTGAAAGCATCCGGAACACTCGTGCCGAACCGTGCCCGAGCGCTTCGAGCGCCTTGTCGGCGGCTGCGCCGTCCGCACCCGAGAGCGCCGCGCCGCCTGTGGCTTCGGCAGGTCCAGGAAGTCCTTTCACGAGCATCACCGATGCGAGAACGTCTCCACTCCAAGCTATGACGTCAGAGCCCGGCGCGCGCGAATCGGCGAGCGCAAGCTCCGCGGCCACCTTCGCCTCGTAAAGCGCGCGAATCCCCTCGACGCCCTCATCCGTGTCGGAATCGCGGCCTTCCATCAGGGACAGCTACGCGTTCCGTACGAACCAGCGCCACGTGAGCGCCAGGCCGCTCGAGAGCGGTACGCGCGCGGACCACGCGAACACGTCGCGCGCTTTGCGCGGATCGAGCGCGCTGCGCGCAATGTCGCCTTCGCGCGCCGGCTCGTGGTCGAAATCCCTGAACACGGCGGACGCCGAGCGCAACTCGCCGGCCAGCGTCTCAACGCTCGTCTCGGTTCCGGTTGAGATGTTGTACGCGGGTCCGCGCCCGCCACCATCGCGAAGGCTCGCCTCTGAAGTGAGCGCCTGCATGATGGCTGACACGACATCTCCCACGTAGACGAAATCCCGCGT
>JAUXNU010000067.1 GCA_030682655.1 Actinomycetota bacterium
CCAATCCCCGGATATCAGCATGGTCGATCGCCGTTCCCATGTGCCCGCCCGCTTGCATCTACTCAAGGGCGAAGACCACCATGAGACCTACGAGGTTGACTGGCCATCTCATATCAACGTGTTACGGCATGAGCGGCGCCCTACGGCTTTCATGGTAGCCGAAGAAGTGCGAAGACGGCTCGATGCCGTGGTTAGCCAGACGGTGACGAACCACTAGGGCGTCGAAGGGAACTCGGCGCCTCCCCATTCGACAAGCACGAAGCCCTGTCTGGTCGCGGGGCGGGGAAGCAGCTGCGGTTGGATCGCCACCGGCGCGTCCAGCTTGTGGAAGAGCATGAACACCCGGATGCGCGTGTCCGGCTCGGGTGAGACATCGAGAGCGGCGGCCTGCTCGTAGGCCGGGCCCTCGAAGCGCACGAGGTTGTAGGCGTTGTCCTCCATGCGCGACGCCCAGTACTCGATGAACTGGGCTGACTCCGCCGCGTTCAATCCAAGCTCCACGAGACGTCTGCCGAGGAAAGCCCGCGTGTCCGGACCGGCGACGACGAAACCGTCCGGCATCTCGAAGCGGTTGACGACGTCCGCTTCCCAGAAGAGGTACGGATAGACCCGGCCGGACGCAGCGTCGGTGAGCGTTCCCGAAGGATCTGCGATGACTCGCCATGCCCCCTCGCTGCCCAGTGGCGGATCGGCATGGGTGATGGTCCCGTCCACGCGGAGTCCAACCAGTACCTCGCAGGTCTTCTGCGGATAGAGGTAGATCACGGGCTTGGCTGCTTTGAGGGGTAGCGGCGTCGTCTCGACCGATGCCGTTGGAGTCTGTGACGTGCTCTGACTCTCAGCCGGAGGGGCTGCGGTCTGCGGTTCCGAAGCGGTGCAGCCTGCTGCGATCACAAGCGCCAGGAGTGCGACAGTCGTCGCCACGTATCGCAGCCATGCCTTCAAGCGAATCCGCTCCGTTCTGGCTAACGTGTTTCGGCTTCACCCGCGCGCTTGCGCATTTATTATGCGACACCATGCGCGCGTCGGGTGGAAGCCGGGGTTAGGTCCAATACCGTTCACTTAAGCTAGTCCACGTGATACTCTTCCTCCAGCAAGAGAATCGTCCTCTTCTGTGAGAAAGGACTGCTCATGCCTCGGTCCGTAGCGGAGCTGCCCGTCGGAACCAGGATCACGGATCACATCAGCC
>JAUXNU010000068.1 GCA_030682655.1 Actinomycetota bacterium
CCAGCTCGACCACCGCTTCCTGCGGGAGTGCAACCCAGTCGAGCGGTTTGCCGCCCTTCGCGCGCGAGAGTGCGGCAGCGACACCCTCGCCCCCGCCGAACGAATACGCCTCAGCCAAAGCCTCGTAGCTCGTTCCCGGGATGGCGACCTTCGTCTGCGGGTCGATGCTCTCGGTCTCCACTGCCCCCGCCGAGACATCAACGGTGAAGATCACCGCCGCCACCTGCGAACCATCGGCATCCTCCCCGATGGCAACGACGAGAAGCCGCTCCGGCACCGAGTTCAGCTGTTCCAGTCCGCCGAAGGCCAAGAACGCGACCGCGCCCAGCACGACAACAGCGACGAGCCCCACGCCCGCGCCGATCAGTGCCGACCTGCCGAATCCGCCTCCGGCCACGTTCACTCCTCCAGGTAGGCTAGGACACCCTTCGCGATTCCGCCGGCGAGCTAGTCCTGATAGTGCACGCTCGAGAGGAGCCTGCTTGCTCGCCGCCGAGATCGGCGCGGTCCACGACGACGACGCGGGATACAACGTGGATTCGAGCAGGTAGATTCTAGCATGAGCGAAAGTGGGCCCAAGAAGGTGTCAGAGAAGCAGATCGTCGGCGATCATGAACTCCTCCAGGGGCACTCCTCCGCTCCCCACGACAATCGTTGCCACATCCTTGCCGGGAAATGCCTCGCGAAAGGCGGCCAGTCCGGCGGGCACGCCCATTCGACCGCCGCTCTTGACTTCAATCGCGGTGACCCGGGTGTCCCGAAGGTACACGTAGTCGACCTCCCGCCCGCGATTACGCCAGTAGAAGACCTGCCCACCGTGTTCGAGCGCGGTCGCGAGAAGCCTCGCGCCGATGGCTGCTTCAACGAGATGCCCCCAGTAGGCGGAATCCGCACGTGCGCTCGCAAGTCCCCGTGGGTCCAGAGCACTCACGAGCGCGGTGTTGTAGACGGCGAGCTTGGGCGTCGAGCGTCGGCGCCTCAACGCTTCGCCCGAATACTTCTGAAGCCCGGTCACGAGACCCGAGGCGCCCAACACGTCCAGATAGTGCGCCACGGTCACCGTGTTGCCCGCGTCCTGGAGCTGCCCGACCATCTTCTCGTAGGACAGTTCCTTGCCCGCGTATTCACACGCGAGGCCGAACACGCGCCTGAGAAGCGCGGGCTTGTCGATTCGGGTCGTAAGCAGGATGTCGCGACCGATCGTCGGCTCGATGATCGTGTCGGTGACATATGAGCGCCAGCGCTCAGGGTCTGCCAGCAGAGTCGCGGCACCAGGATATCCACCGTAGAAGATGAACGTATCGAGGTCCCAACCAAAGGCCTGGCGGCATTCGGCATACGTCCAGTGCGACATCCGAACGACTTCGAACCGACCGGCCAAGCTCTCACTGAGGCCTTGCTGCATGAGCAGCGGTGACGACCCCGTAAGGACCACGCGCACGTCGCGTTTGTCCCACGTGTCCTGGTCCCAGTTCGCTTTGACCCAGCGCGACCAGTCGGTGACCTTCTGGATCTCATCCACGAAGAACAGCACCGCCCCGCCCGAACTCGCAGCCAAGGCACGCGCCGCCTCCCATTCCGCATTCAGCCACTCGCCTGTGCGCAATGCGGCGATATCGGCGTTCGCCCGGTGGACCGGGAGCGCGAGACCTTCCGACGTCTGCTGGACGGCCGTGGTCTTGCCCACCTGCCTTGGGCCG
>JAUXNU010000069.1 GCA_030682655.1 Actinomycetota bacterium
GTTGAGATCTCGATGCTGCCGGGCCGTGATGCAGACATGAAGCGAGGGCTCTACCGCGAGGTGGTGCGAGGACTGGGATTCGAGCCGGGTATCGCCGAACACGACATCATCGTGATCGTGAACGACCCTGCCGAGGACAGCTTCTGCGTCGGGGGAGTCACGGCCGGAAAGAAGGTCGTGGATCCCGAGGAGTAGGCTTCGCTTCTGCCTACTGGGCAAACGCGCCGGCGATGGAGTCCATGACCGCTGGGGTCACGGCCGCGATTCCGCCGAACACGCGCACATCGTTGGCGGTCGGCGCGCAGCGGGTGAGAGCTTGCGTTGACGCGCTTCCCAGCGTTGCGGGCTCGGTCAGGATGAGCGCGCCGTGTAAAGCGCCCATCGCTGCGCCGCCGCCCAAAGCATCCGGGAAGTTCGCGCCGCTTGCCACGCCAACTGCTTCCGGCGTCGTCCATGCCGCGTTGATTGCGTACTCGAGCAGGGCGCCTGCCGTCGCGTAGCGGGAGTCTCCGCTGATGCGCTCGACCGTGATGCCAGCCGCTTCGAGCTCACGAACGACTGCGGGACCGACGGCACTCGTGCCACCGACGACTGTCACTGAACGCAGCCCTGTGGCTTGTATGGCCTGAAGGGTGGCTGCAGACAGCGCGTCGGGCCGGGTCAGCAGTACCGGGATGCGCTGCGAGTACGCATAGGGGGCTGCAGACAGCGCGTCGGCGAACGAATCCCCGCGGACCACGAACGCACGCTCGGGAACGATGCCAGTCACCTCTGCGAGCTGGCCAGCGATCATCGCGGCTGTCTCATAGCGGTCGCTCCCGGCGATGCGGGAGACCGTGTACCCAAGACCTGCGAGAGTGCTCACGACGTTGTCGGAGACCGCACTGGCTCCGCCGACGACCGTCACATCGCGCGCGCCGAGGCGGTTCAGCTCTCCGATGACTGCGGGAGGCAGGTCGGCCGAGGGGGTCAGCAGTACCGGCGCGTCAAGCGCTCCGGCAAGTCCGTTGGCTGCAAGGGCGTCTGCGAAGGTCGCTCCGGTCGCGAGTACGACGTGCTCTGTAGTGTCGGCCGCAAATGTCGCACGCGAAATGGCGGCGGCCGTCTCGTAGCGGTCCTTGCCCGAGATGCGGGCCAGAATGCTGCTTTCGGGGGCGGGCTGCAGAATCTCGGTGCGGGCGATCTCGACGTTGCCGACGTTGTCGACAGACCAGAACGTCACCGCGTGGGTCTGAGCCGGATCAAGCTCGAAGCTCGTGCCCGA
>JAUXNU010000070.1 GCA_030682655.1 Actinomycetota bacterium
GGAGACGCAGCAGCCACACGAGTGTACGCACGAGAGGCGCTCAGACACGACGACCTGCCGCAGGCGGTCCGGGAGTGGCTCGATGGTATTGTTGAGGACGACGTCGCGCAGTAGCGCGATGAGGATGAAGGGTGTGGACGCATGCGGTTCCAAGGCACAGCACACAAGTACGGACGCGACATCGACACGGACGTCATCATTCCCGCTCGCTATCTCAACACCTCCGTGCCCGAGGAGCTTGCCGCGCACTGCATGGAGGACCTCGACGCCGAGTTCGTGAAGAAGGTCGAGTTCGGAGACATCCTTGTGGCCGAGGAGAACTTCGGCTGCGGGTCGAGCCGCGAGCACGCCCCCATCGCCATCAAGGCCGCCGGCGTGAGCGTCGTGATCGCAAAGAGCTTCGCGCGCATCTTCTACCGCAACGCGATCAACACAGGACTCGCGATCCTGGAAGCGCCTGAGGCGGTCGACGGCATCAGGAACGGCGACCAGGTCACGGTGGACGCCGACACGGGCGTCATCATCGACGATACCACCGGGCAGACCTATCGCGCCCAGCCGTTCCCGCCGTTCATCAAGGACATCATAGAGAAGGGCGGGCTCATCGAGTCCGTCCGTGACAAGGTCGGACGCTAGGGTCTGAAATACGAGAGAGAGGGCTTTCACGTGGCGCAGTTCAAGATAGCGGTTCTACCCGGCGACGGCATCGGGCCGGAGATCAGCGATCAGGCGGTCAAGGTGCTCGACGCGGTGGGCATCAGGTTCGGTCACGCGTTCAACTACACCTCGGCTCTCATCGGCGGGGCGGCCATCGACGCGACGGGCGGCCCGCTGCCCGACGAGACGCTACGGATATGCGAGGCGTCCGACGCCGTTCTTCTCGGTGCCATCGGGGGTCCGAAGTGGGACACCACCGACCCGAAGGGCGTGCGTCCCGAGCAGGGACTTCTCGGCATCCGCAAGGCGCTCGGGCTGTACGCGAACCTTCGCCCGGTCAAGGTGTTCGAAGCGCTTGTGGACAGCTCGACCGTGAAGGCTGAGGTCATCCGCGGCGTCGACATCATGATCGTGCGGGAACTCACGGGCGGCATCTACTTCGGGGCGCGAGGGCGCGAGGGCGACATGGCCTTCGACACCGAGACCTATCATGGTTTCGAGGTCGAGAGAATCGTTCGCAAGGCGTGCGAGCTGGCGCGGGCGCGCAAGACGGCCAACGTGTGCTCCGTCGACAAGGCCAACGTGCTCGAGTCCTCGCGGCTGTGGCGCGAGGTCGCGCACAAGACCGTGGCCGACTACCCGGACATAGAGCTGTGGGATCTGCTCGTGGACAACTGCGCCATGCAGCTCGTGAAGAACCCCAGGCAGTTCGACGTCGTGGTCATGTCCAACATGTTCGGCGACATCCTGTCCGACGAGGCGTCGATGCTGTCGGGCTCGCTCGGTATGCTCGGTTCGGCCTCGCTCGGCGACGGTCCCGGCCTGTACGAGCCGAGCCACGGCAGTGCGCCGAAGTACACGGGCATGGACGTGGTGAACCCGACGGCCACGCTTCTCTCGGCGGCGCTCATGCTGCGCTACTCCTTCGGACTCGAGACGGAGGCCGCGGCGATCGAGGGCGCGATCGAGCGCGTGCTGGCCGACGGGTTCCGGACCAAAGACATCATGGAGGAGGGCGCCCAGCTCGTGGGCACGAGCCGCATGGGCGACCTGATCCGCGAGAGACTGTAGACTGCTGGGTACCGCGGCCGCCTGAGGCGCACCGCGTACGTGGAAGGGGAAGGGCGATGTCACTGCCGAAGGTGGACAAGATCTGGATGGACGGCGCGCTCGTCGATTGGGATAGCGCCCAGGTCCACGTTCTGACGCATGCGCTCCACTATGGCTCAGGCGTCTTCGAGGGCATCCGCTGCTACGAGAGTGCCGACGGCCCGGCGGTCTTTCGCCTCACCGAGCACATGGAGCGCCTCGAGAGTTCTGCCAGCATGTTGCTGATGGATATCGGCTACTCAGTCGAGCAGATGGTGGCGGCGGTCAAAGACACCGTGCGCGCGAACAACCTCAAGAGCTGCTACATCCGCCCGCT
>JAUXNU010000071.1 GCA_030682655.1 Actinomycetota bacterium
AAGTAGCGTGGACCCTTGCAGGGCACGGCGCAGCTCGCGTTGGAATGCCGAAAAGCGGCTGTATAGCTCACGGTACGTGGCGATCAGCGCGTCGCCGTCGGATCTCGCTTTCTTCTTCGCGAGTACTTCGGCGGTCGCCACAAGCAGGTCCGCCGCCTTGCCGTAGCTGCCGCGGTGCTTCTTTCCGACGATAGCGTCCACTCGTTTGCCGGTCTGTTCGACGCACCAAAGCAGGTACTTCGTCGCCTCGTCCTCCGACAACTGAATGGACCGGATGATCTCCATGGCGGCTATCCGGAACCTCGACGCGACGTCCTCGCCGACAGAGCGCTGCCACGTCGTCCGCATCGCCGGTTCCCAGAGCCGCTCCAAGGCAACCGGGATCGCCGAGTCAGGCTCGCAGGAGAGGAGCATGAGGAAGAACGGAATCACCAGACCCTTCGGATTGCCGCCGTAGCTCCAACCGAGAGGGCTGTCGTCGTCGCAGAGCTCGAATGCGTCCTCATACCGCCCGGAGAGCAGATACGCCTGCGGTAACAGGCCATCGGGTGCCCAGCTTCGTGGGGTCTCGCGGTCCTCGCGGACGAAGCCCCTCGGGGAGCGTTCCTGTTCCTCCGAGAGCGAGCGCACTCTCACGATCGCTTGCGCACTCTCATCCGCGTGGCGTCCCTGGAGTTCGGCAAGCGAGAGAAGACGCAGGAGATCGGACAGCGACGGTCTTGAGCGGAATGCCTCGCGACATCCCGTCAACTGCATCGACACGTCGCCGAGCCGCTTGCCCGCCCGCATCAGCCCAGTCGCGATATCCGCTCGCACGACGAAGTCCTCGGGGACTCGCGCGAGCCCCTCGGCCGCCGCCTCGGCCATCGCCTCGAAGTCCGACTCCTCTTCCAGGCATCCGATCCAGTCGACATAGGCCTCAGGGTGATCGTCTCCCTCTTCGCGCGCCAATGCGGCCACGGCCGAAGTCCCACCGGAGAGGGTGACCGCCTCGCGCAGCAGATAGCGGCCGACGCGGTCGTTTCTGCTTCGCAGCAGATCGATCCAGTTCGGAAGGAAGTCCGCGAGGTCCGGAAGAGGTCCGGGCGCCGCACCAGCGACGCGCCGCAGATCGAGGTCGGCTCCGACCGAATAGCCGAATCTGTCGATGGCCTGCAACAGCGCGAAAGGCCGCGCGTCGGGTTCTGCCGACCGATAGGCAGCCTGCAGGTAGAGCAGGCGCGTCTCCTCGAGGTCGGTGTCCAGTATGTCGCGAGGGTCGCGGCTTCCGGGCAGGTGCCCGGGCTCGTCGCCCATCTCGAGAATGTCGAACAACGCCATGTACGCTTCTTCGGCCAACTCGGGGCGCTCGTTTATGAGAGCCTCACGCGCCTCGGCGAAGAGAGCGTCCATCTCGTACGTCCAGCTCTCGTCGCCCCAGTCCCTCTCCTCTTGGATCGCGTCGTCCCATCCCCAGCCGGTGCAGTAGTCACCGTTGCGCACTCGCGTGGCGAGGGCATCGATCTCATCCAGCAAGTCCGTGGCGGACACCGGATGTGGTGATGACGCGGGAGGGACGAGCTTGTCCAAGAAGTCATGACGCTTCTTGGGAGGCGTGTGCTTGGCCCAGTCGAGCACTATCTCCCGCAGGGTCTCGATCGAGTAGCCGTCAACTCGGCTCTCGACGCGCTCGATGAACTCCCGGAAGCTCAGGTTAGGCGACATCTTCCATCCTCATGGGGT
>JAUXNU010000072.1 GCA_030682655.1 Actinomycetota bacterium
ACCAGGTCGCATGGCTCGCGACCAACACCAGCCAAAGCACGGTCGGGCAGCTGATGCGGATAGCCTGGAGGACCGTCGGACGGGTGCTGAGAAGGGTCGTGGAGGAGCGCGGGGCGGGTGTGGACCCGCTCGACGGCCTGACGCGGATAGGCATCGACGAGACCAGCTACAGGCGGGGCCACCGATACCTGACCGTGGTGGTGTGCCACGACACCGGGCGCCTCGTCTGGGCGCACCCGGGCAACTCGAAGGCGACGCTTGAGATGTTCTTCGCCGAGCTCGGGGAGGAGCGGCGGGGCAGGATCACGCACGTGACCTGCGACGGGGCCGAGTGGATACACGACACCGTCCGCTCGCACTGCGGGAGGGCCGAGGTCTGCCTGGACGCGTTCCACATCGTCTCCTGGGCCAACGACGCGGTCGACACCGTCCGCAGGGAGCTGTGGAACGAGCAGCGAAAGAACGGCGACAAGGAGCTCGCCGGCGAGGTCAAGGGGACCAGGTGGGCACTTCTCAAGAACCCCGAGAACCTGACCTGACGCCAAAGCGACGTGCTCGCCCGGCTGGAGGGCGACAACTCGGACCTGTACCGCGCCTACCTCCTCAAGGAGCAGTTGCGCCTGCTGCTGCGGCAGCCGGAGGAGAAGGCCATCCCGCTCCTGGACGGCTGGATACGGTGGGCGGCGGCGAGCGGCCTCGCGGCGTTCGAGAAGGTCGCCAAGACGATAGCCCGCCAGCGCACAGCCATCGAGGCCATGATCCGCCACGGCCTGACCAACGGGCGCACCGAATCCGTCAACGCCAAGATCCGGCTCATTCAGCGACGCGCCTACGGCTTCCGCGACCCGTTCGCGCTGATAGCACTGGCCCGGCTCACCCTGTCCGGACTGTGCCCCCCGCTGCCCGGAAGAGGTCCGGCTTGATCCACACATGTGTCACAAGACCCCTTTTTCCACTCGTAGTCCCTCACTTGGGCGTTGATGGCCGCCTCACGCAGTCCTTCGTCGCCGATGACCGACGCCTCCCGCTCGATCTGGGCTCGCTCCGCCTCGGTCACGGGCACGGGGTCGACCTTGTCCTTGTTGTAGAGGGCCTCCTTGTCCGTCGCTGCGGCAGCGAGGGTGGCCTCCTCAACCACCTTCCGTGAGACAGTGAAGCGGATGGAACTTACCAGTTCCTCACCGAGGACTGAATTCACCGCTACCCGGAGGTGCTCACTCATCGCCGCTAGCTCGTTGGCCCATATGGGAGAGTCGACGTAGACCACCAACTCGCGTCCGCGAATGAAGATCCCGGCAGTATGCTCGGCAATCTGCGGTCCGCAGGCCTGTGGCCACGCCGACGCCACGCGTGCCGCCGCAAGACGACCGCCCTTGACGGCCCGGCGTAGGAACGACCCGAGTGCGCGCCCTAGGCTTGTACCGTCCTTCCCACTCACAACCGCACCACCGTGGCGGCGTCCGTGAACTTCTTCTCAAAGTAGCCAAGGTTCGTCGTGCTGATGAACGTCTGCACCCGCTCCGACACAAAGCCCATGAGCGCGTGCCTGCGCTTCTCGTCGAGTTCAGACATGACGTCGTCGAGCAGAAGAACGGGGGTCGCCCCCGTGACCCCCTCGGTGACCTGGACCTCGGCGAGCTTCCAGGCGAGTGCAGCTGTTCGCTGTTGCCCCTGCGACGCGAAGGCCCGCGCGTCCCTGTGAGATATCTCGATGGCCACGTCGTCCCTGTGCGGCCCGGTGAGGGTCATCACCTTCGCGCGCTCCGCACTCTCGTTCGCTGCGAGGTGTTCTCCCATCGCTTTGTGAAGCGACTCGGCGCTGGCTGTTGCGGGATTCAGCTCTCCCGCCCACGCAGCGACGTAGGTGGCTGAGAGCACCTCTTCCTCGGCGAGAGCCCGGTATATCTTCGCCATGGCTTCCGACACTCTGCCGAAGAGCCTGGCTCTGTGCATCCCCAGTTTCACCCCGCTTGCAACGAGCCTTTCCGTCCATGGCGCCAGCTCCTCCTCGCCAACGTCCCCTTGGCGCAGAAGGGCGTTCCTCTGCCTGACGACCCGCTCATACTCGGTGCGGACCACACCATAGGCGGGCGACAGCTGGACGCCTAGATCGTCGATCGTGCTTCGCCTGCGCTCAGCCGAATCCTTCACTATCCGCAGGTCGTCGGGTGTGAACACGACCGCTGGCAAGTTTCCCGTCACGCCGGACAGCTTTCGCCGCACACTCCCATTCACCCGGTACGTGCGCCTTCCCGCTGCCGTGACGTCGAGCGCCACAGCAAGTGACCTGTTGCCGTCTCGGGCATCCAGTTCCACGC
>JAUXNU010000073.1 GCA_030682655.1 Actinomycetota bacterium
TAAGCGCGCTTCTAGTGGGAGGCAGGCTCCGGCAGGACCGAGATGTGGGGTTCCAATCCCCGGATATCAGCATGGTCGATCGCCGTTCCCATGTGCCCGCCCGCTTGCATCTACTCAAGGGCGAAGACCACCATGAGACCTACGAGGTAGACTCGCCATCTCATATCAACGTGTTACGGCATTAGACGCACCCGACGACTGTCATGGTAGCCGATGGAGCGCGAAGTCGAAGCCGGGGTTAGTGACCTATCTGACCCAGACACAGTACGGCTCTGCAAGTCGTGCTACGGCCACTATTCGACGGTAGCGAGACTTCATGCGATTGGGGTGCACCGACATATCCTTCTGAACGGCACATGCCGTAGACAGTCCGAGGATGAACTTGAGTGGCCTGTTCGAATCCGCATCGTCCACGTATCCCCACAGGTCGAGGGTGCGGTGGTCCACGTCTGTTGTGAGTTGATCGAAGACCAGCGCGGCGGCGGAATCGTCCATCTGCCCAGTGACCGGTCCGAGTCCGCTTGGCAGCGGGAGCCACGTGGCACGGTCAGGCGAATACTCAGTTGCGGAGTCCGATTCCTTGGTTGGGCGTGCGCCGCCGGGGGTGGCAGGTTCGATGAAGATCACGTAGCCGTGCGAGGCGCTGCAGATTGCCTGCACCTAGGCAGGGCGTGCCTTCGCTGACTTCGCGACCCAGAAGGTGCGGCCAACCTCCCCGCAATCGCTGATCTTCCGACTGAAGATTGCGGCCGCGTCCTCACCGGCGTGCGCACCCATCACGCTGATGACGCACTTGCGTGCGAGGAGCGCTTCGTCGGGCAGCGACATGAGCCCCATCCCCTGAGTGTCACTAACGTCTTTGCGCTTCACTCGCGAGCTTGCGCTTCCATTATGCGACACCTGGCGCGAGTCGAGTGGAAGCGCGGGTTAGGCGTTTTCGTCCAGACTCAGGTCCATGAGCCGTTCGCTGCGCAGTACGCGAACGATGGTGACGACTGTGTCCTCGCGACGGTACACGATCCGGTATGGCGGCTGCTCGAGTTCGCGAAGCCATGGCGTGTCGAACTCAGGGACGATCTTGCCGCTGTCCGGGAACGTTGCCAGCTGCTCCACGTGTTCGATGATGCCTGCGACCAACCGCATGCCGACTTCCGGCATCTGCTCAGACGCGTACCACGCAACGATGTCGTCCACGTCGTCCTCAGCGGACTTGGCGAAGTCGATTCCGATGCGTGCAGCCATCAGTCAAGACCCAGGCGGCGCTTCACTTCCGCGAGCGGAACCACACGGCCAGCGTCGATGTCAGCGAGGCCGGCAACGACGGCACGCATGAACTCACGCTCCTCTTGAGCGGCTTCGTACTCAGACAGCGCCTGCACGACCGCGACACCGCGTCCGTGGCTGGTCAGCAGAATCGGACGACCGGTCTCGTCAACACGGCGCACGATCTTGCCCGGGTTCACCTTCATGTCACCAAGAGGAACGATGTCCTCCGAGAACTTGACAGCGGTGCCCATACTCGCCTCCAATGACGACCTGAATGCTGGTGCAGATTATAGCACCATACCTAAGGTGACGAAACACGCCTAGTCACTATGAGATGGCCGGCCCGATCCGGTGTATACGTGGATCGTCCGCGGGATTTGGCCCGCGGCGCCGACAGACGGAGGGACCGGCCATGACTGAGCTTACACACATCGGACTCGACGT
>JAUXNU010000074.1 GCA_030682655.1 Actinomycetota bacterium
ACGGCCCTGGAAGACCCGTCCGGGCTCGCGAAGGGCCACGGGTGACGTGAGCGACGCTCAGACAGATGCGATATCGTGGCAGGAGGGTCGATTCGGAACTTCAGAACCGGCTCGGCGACCTTCGTGAAATATCGAGGCTAGTGTTGACCGACGCCACGACCTCAACAGGGAGCACATGTATGTTCCAGAACCTCGCAGATCGCCTTCAGAGCGTTTTCGCGGACCTCACCGGCAAAGGGCGGCTTTCCGAGGCAGACGTCGAAGCGGCCATGCGTGAGATCCGTCTTGCGTTGCTCGAAGCCGACGTCAACTTCAAGGTGGTCAAGGAGTTCGTCTCCGCAGTGCGCGAGCGTGCGATCGGCACCGAGGTCACCAAGAGCCTGACGCCGGGTCAGACGGTCATCCGGATCGTACTCGAAGGGCTTACCGGCCTTCTTGGCGGAAACTCGTCCGGGCTCGTGTTTTCCAGTCGTATGCCCAACGTCGTGGTCATGGTCGGCCTTCAAGGCTCGGGCAAGACAACCGCCACGGCGAAGCTCGCAAACCACCTACGCAAGAAGGGCCGACGCCCCCTCATGGTTGCGTGCGATGTCTACCGTCCGGCCGCTATCGACCAGCTGGAGGCGCTCGGTCGTGAACTCGACATCCCTGTCTACCGCGGGGAGGGAACCGATGCCGTCCGCATCGCGACCGAGGGCGTTAGGGCCGCGATCGACGACATGAGGGATGTCGTCCTCGTCGATACCGCGGGACGGCTTCATGTGGATGAGGAGATGATGGATGAGGCCGCGCGCATCAAGACCGCGGTCAAACCCGATCAGGTCCTGATGGTCATCGATGCCATGACCGGGCAGGACGCGGTCAATGCGGCCACAGCGTTCGCTGCCCGCGTCGATTTCGACGGCGTCATCATGACCAAACTCGACGGCGATGCGCGCGGCGGTGCAGCACTGTCGGTCAAGAAGGTGTCGGGCAAGCCGATCCTCTTTGCCGGCGTGGGAGAGAAGCTCGATGCGCTCGAGCCATTCCACCCCGATCGGATGGCGAAGCGCATCCTTGGCATGGGAGACGTGGTCTCGCTTATCGAGAAGGCCCAAGAGGTCGTCGAGGCCGACATGGATGAGGACCTCGAGAAACGGCTACTGAAGGCCGATTTCACACTCGAGGACTTCCAGTCGCAGCTCGGGCAGATCAAGAAGATGGGCGGCCTGGGCGGACTCCTTGGCATGTTGCCGGGGGCGGGACAGCTCAAGCAGCTCAAGGACCAGGAGATCGACGAGAGCCAACTTGACCGCATCAACGCGATCATCCAGTCGATGACGATTCTGGAGCGGCGGAAGCCCGACAAGATCAGCGGCTCGCGACGGGAGAGGATCGCGCGCGGAGCAGGGGTCACCGTGTTCGATGTCAACCAGTTGCTCAAGCAGTTCCAACAGACCAAGAAACTCATGAAACAGTTCCAGAAGCAGGGAGGAAAGGGCCGCGGGCGGTTCAGCCTGCCCCCCGGCTTCGGCGGCCCTGGGTAGACCCGGTCTTCCGGCTACACGGCGGCGGCTGCGCCGACGCTCCCCACCTGTGCTGTTTTGACCGTGTCGGGGGTATGACGTATCATGAGCAATCGTTTTGCGCTTACGTGGCCGCTATGGCCGCATTACCCGGAGGTGAACCGTTGGCAGTCAAGATCCGTCTGGCGCGCGCCGGTGCCAAGAAGGCACCGTTCTACCGCATCGTCGCGGCCGATTCCCGCTCGCCACGTGACGGTCGTTTCATCGAGATTCTCGGAAGGTACAACCCGCGTACCCACCCGAGCACCATTGAGATGGATGTCGAGAAGGTCGACGCATGGCTGGCCAAGGGTGCTCAGATGAGCGAGACCGTCGCCAAGCTTGTCGCAATCGCCAAGAACCCCGAGGCCCCAGCCCCGGACAAGACCGACAAGGTCTCCAAGAAGGCAGCTGCGAAGGCTACCGCCAAAGCGGAAGCCGCCACGAAGGCCGCCGAGGCACCGGTTGTCGAGGAGGCTCCTGTCGAAGAAGCCGCAGCCGAAGAAGCTCCGGCTGAAGAGGTCTCCGCGGAAACTGACGACGAGTAGCGATGCTGATGACCCGTCAAGCGGATACAGAGTCTCTCGTACGCTATCTGATCACGTCATTGGTTGACGAGCCGGACAGTGTCCAGATCAACGCCAGGGCGTCTGACGTAGCGACAACCTACGAAGTCACGGTCGCCCCCGACGATGTCGGCAAGGTCATCGGGCGCCAGGGACGCATAATCAAGGCGATTCGGACCCTCGTGAGGGCGGCCGCCAGCGTCAACGGTGACCAGGTGGACGTCGACGTCATCGGCTAGCCCTGTGGACCGCCCGACGTACGCCGCGATCGGTCGAGTCGTCAAACCCCACGGACTGAAGGGGGAGATCTCGGTCATGGCGACCAGGGACCTCCCTCTTGCGTTCCTCGAGGGTCGTTCGGTGTGGATCGTCCCGCCCCCGGGAGTCGCGATTCCTCGGACCGTCGAAAGCGTCCGCTCCGGCCCCAAGGGCCCTCTCGTCAAGCTGCTCGGCATCGATTCGATCGACGCCGCGGAGGCGTTGCGTGGCAGGTCCGTCACCTTGCTCGAATCTGAACTACCCGAGGAATGGCTCATAGATCCATTCGACCCGTGCGGACTGAACGTTATCGATGAAGACCGCGGCCATCTCGGGACAGTCGTCGAGACGATAGTCACAGGCGCCAACGACGTCTGGGTCGTCAGGAATGAGACCGGTCGCGAGGTCCTGCTACCGGTCATCGATGATGTCGTCATCGACATCGACGAGGAGAACGAGCTGATTCGCGTCCGCCTGCTACCCGGTCTCATGCCGGACGAGGAGTAGGCATGCGCGTTGATGTCATCACGATTCTCCCTGAGATCTTCACCGGTCCGATGTCTGCGTCGATGGTGGGACTGGCTCGCGAGAAGGGTCACCTCGACCTTCACGTCCACGACCTGCGTGATTGGACGACGGATCGTCATCGTACGACTGACGACTACCCGTACGGTGGCGGCCCGGGGATGGTCATGAAGCCGGAGCCTCTCTTCGCGGCTGTTCGCGACGTCGTTGCCATGGATCCCGCAATCGCACACGTCGTCTTCCTTACACCTTCGGGGACGCGGCACGATCAGCGCATTGCCGAGGACCTCTCGGTCTACGAACGGCTCGTCTTTGTGTGCGGGCGCTACGAGGGGTTCGACGAGAGAGCTCTCACGCTGGCAGACATGCAGCTATCGATCGGCGACTACGTGCTCACGGGCGGGGAGCTCGCAGCCATGGTCGTGATCGACTCTGTCATCCGGCTTGTCCCCGGGGTCCTTGGACACGAAGACTCCACAGACGAGGAGTCGTTCACGACAGGGCTTCTCGAGTATCCTCAGTACACGCGCCCGCCGGAGTTCGAAGGCATGAGCGTTCCGGACGTTCTGCTGAGTGGCGATCACGCGAGGATAGCCAGGTTCCGTCGAGAGCAGGCAATACGTGTGACCGCTCGACGGCGTCCAGATCTCTTGGACTCAGCTGAACTGACAGACGAAGAGCGAACTATCGCCCGAGAGGCGATCGAAGGGAGCACTGCCCGTGACTGACGAGTTCAACCCACAACCATACCAGCCTCTTGAGGACTCGGAACCGGAGATGCCCCCGGCTCCGGAACACGATCACAAACAGGGTGGGACGCTGCGCTGGATACTCGAAACGGTTCTCATGGTCGCACTCGCCTTCGCGTTGGCCCAGGGAATCAAGGCGTTCGTACTCCAGCCGTATGTCATACCGACGGGCTCCATGGAGCCGACAATCATGACCGGCGACCGGGTACTGGCGGAGAAGCTCAGCTTCCGGTGGCGCATTCCTCGGCAGGGAGACATCGTCGTGTTCGATGATCCGGCGGACCGGTATCCCCAGCTCATCAAGCGCGTCATCGCTGTGGCGGGTCAGTCAGTGGACGTAGTCGACGGCAAGGTGATCGTCGACGGCAAGGCGTTGTCCGAACCCTACCTCCACGATGTCGACACCACGCCCGGAACGGTCGCGTTGCCTCTGATCGTCCCGGACGGTCACGTGTGGCTCATGGGCGACAACCGCCCCAACAGCGGAGATAGCCGCTTCCTTGGCCCACAGCCGGTCAGCGCGGTCCACGGTCGCGCCTTCGCCATATACTGGCCGCTCTCGCATATCGGGAGCTTCTCCAGCGCGCCCTGATTCGCCTCGCTGCCCCGTCCGGAGACGCATGGCCGGGGGTGTTTGCCCTCATGTTGTTGCGTGGGCTATACTTTGCAGCCGTGTCTGTAAGACCGCCCGTAACCGCACCACCAGGACAAGAGGATTCCGATGGACACCATCCGTGCACTTGAGCAGCAGCAGATTCGCGACGACCTGCCCGACTTCCAGGTCGGCGACAACGTGAAGGTCAGCTACAAGGTCGTTGAGGGCACCCGCGAGCGCATCCAGATATTCCAAGGTGTCATCATTCGCCGCCACGGCGCCAGCAACCGGGAAACGTTCACTGTCCGCAAGATATCCTTCGCCGTAGGGGTGGAACGCACGTTCCCCGTGCACTCGCCCAAGATCGTCAAGATCGAGATCATCGGACGGGGCAAGGTCCGCCGCTCGAAGCTGTACTTCCTCCGCGACAAGGTCGGCAAGGCCGCCCGCCTCAAGGAGAAGAGCTACTAGCACAGGGCTTGACTTGCACAGCTACGCACGCGAGACCCGCCGGACGTCCGGTGGGTCTCGCGCTATACTGGCGCCGAACGCACCGCTTCGATGGGAGTCCATGCGTGGAACACGACTCTGTGGCCCGATGCCGTGAGCTTCTTGCATTGGCCGACGTCAAGGAACTCTCCGACCTGATCGACCTTCACTCGCAGGACCCACGCGCAGGTGTACAGAGCGCGATAGCGGCTGCTCGCCGACGCCTGGAGCGGAGTCACGCCGAGTCCGACCGGCTTCGTGCCCTCTTCCGACTTCAGCGGACGCTCCACGAACAGGGATTCGCGTGCGTCGCTGGGATCGATGAGGTCGGGCGCGGCGCGCTCGCCGGCCCGGTGACGGCAGCAGCTGTCGTTCTGCCTCTCGACGTCATGATCCCAGGTCTCGATGACTCCAAGAAGCTCACTCCGGCGCGGCGAGAAGACCTCGCAGCCGTGATCGAGGAAGTGGCAGTGACTTCCCGCGTCGCTCACGTGTCACCCGCGGAGATAGATCTCCTCGGCATTGCTGCGGCGACGCGGCGGGCGATGTCGCTGGCGCTCGCTGGGCTCGATCCATCTCCCGACCACGTTGTCGTGGACGGCTTGCGCATGAATATCTCGCCAAGTGAGACCGCTGTGGTCAAAGGTGACTCACTTGTGGCTTCTGTGGCCGCTGCATCCATAGTCGCGAAGGTGACGCGCGATGCCCTGATGCGCACTCTCGCAGACCAGTACCCGGCGTACCGCTTCGAAGTCAACAAAGGCTACGGCACGTCAGAGCACACGTCGGCCATTGCCGAGCACGGCCCGTGCAGCCTTCACCGCAGATCATTCGCTCCCTGCACCAACACGAGGCTCTTCTAGCTCGCACGTGCCTGGTTAGACTCCGGAAAGGCCCTGTTTGTACGGGACTGTCACCATGCCCTCATCAACAGAAGGGGGAGGGCATGGATGCCAAGGAGATCGGTGCGCGAGGCGAAGAGGCGGCTGCGGCCTATCTCGAGCGCGCAGGTATGACCATCGTGGAGAGAAACTGGCGATGTCGCTCGGGCGAGGTCGACATCGTCGCACTCGATGGAGACAGTGTCGTTCTCGTTGAGGTCAAGACCAGGCGAAGCGCGACACGGGGCGCACCGGAAGAAGCGGTCTCGCCAACGAAACAGAAGCGCCTCATTCGGCTCGCGGCTGCGTACGTCCAACACGCCGGTCTGTCCGATTGCGATGTCCGTTTCGACGTCGTAGCCATTCGCGCCATCTCCTCGGATCGCGCCCTTCTGCGACATCACCGGGCCGCATTCATGGCCCAATGAACTCGCGAGGACAGTCAGTAGTCCACACCGGAACTCTCGTGGGAATCGAATCGCTCCCCGTGGAGGTCCAGGTAGATGTCTCATCGGGTCTTCCGTGCTTTCAAATCGTGGGTCTGGGAGACGCAGCTGTGCTCGAAGCGCGAGAGAGAGTGCGGTCCGCGCTTCGCTGCGTCGGGTTCGATTTCCCCTCGGCTCGAATCGTCGTCAATCTCGCGCCGGCGCCCCTTCGCAAGCATGGAACCGGGTTCGATCTGCCGATAGCGCTAGGTGTCTTGGCGGCTACCAGGCAAGTGTCGCCTGACATGCTCTTGGACCGATATGTCGTGGGGGAGCTTGCGCTCGACGGCAGTGTGCGATCCCTGGCCGGCCTGCTGGCACACGCTCGCTCGGCCCGCCACCGCGAACTGGTCCTCATGGGGCCGCCGGAGATCTCCCGGTGCGGCGAGGCTCTTCCGGGCCTTGACACAGATCCTCTCGTGTCTCTGGCGGGAATCCGAGTACCGAATCGCCCGTCACCCCGGATTGCGAACAGACCGGTCACTGTTCTTCCTCAACCTGATCTTGCCGATGTCGTCGGGCTGGAATGCGCGGTGCGTGTCATCACTATCGCAGCTGCAGGCGGACACAACGTCCTGCTGATCGGTCCTCCAGGCTCAGGCAAGTCCATGCTTGCGCGCCGCCTACCGGCGCTTCTGCCCCCGCTCGACGACGAAGAACGGCTCGAGACCGCTCTACTCCACTCGGTCGCAGGTCTTGATGAGTCTGTCCCGCTCACCGGGTGTCGCCCCTTTCGCGCACCGCACCATTCATGCACTGTCGCGGGCCTCATAGGCGGAGGAACCCCGCCGCGACCCGGGGAAGCCAGTCTGGCGCACAACGGAGTCCTCTTCCTCGACGAGATTCCGGAGTTCGGACCTGCGTCCCTTCAGACCCTCCGACAGCCTCTCGAGGACGGCTTCGTGACCCTGGTCCGCGCGGAGGGTCGCGTCCGGTATCCCACGAGATTCGCCCTTGTCGCTGCGGCGAATCCTTGTCCTTGTGGATTCTTCGGCGATCCACAGCGCGCCTGCAAGTGCCCGCCCGCGGTCATCACACGCTACGCCAACCGGATAGGCGGCCCCCTGATGGATCGGATGGACGTATCGCTGCGAGTGGACCGCGTCGATCCCTCTTTGATTCTCCAAGGAAGGAGCGGCATCTCCACGAACGCAGTCATGCCACTCGTGCTCGCTGCGCGCGAGTTCGCACGAGTCCGCGGCACGGAACCGCCTGCCCGACTCGCGGGTCGTGACTTGCTCGAAGCGTGCCGGCTGACAGGGGCTACAGCCGAGCGCTTGGCCGATACCGCCCGTCACAGAAGCCTGTCTGGCAGGGGAGTGACCCGCGTTCTGCGAGTCGCGCGCACCATTGCCGATCTGGAGGAGAGTCCGTCCGTCCAGTACGGACACCTCGCCGAGGCGCTTGCATACCGTGCCTGGGACACAAGTGCGGTGCTGGCATGAAGCCCGACCGGTTCGTGCTGACCTTGGACGATCGGGAGTACCCGACATGCCTCAAAGCGCTCTCGGACCCGCCGAAGACCCTCTACGGAATCGGTCGGCATGAGTTGCTTATCGAGGGCCTCGGCGTGGTCGGATCCCGCAAGGCGACACCTTACGGACGAACCGCGGCCAAGATCTTCGCTGGCTGGGCCGCACAGCAGGGGATCATCATCATCTCCGGTGCGGCGATCGGGTGCGACCAGGCGGCGCATCACGCCGCCCTTGACCGTGAGGGCCCGACCGTCGCGGTCCTTGGCTGCGGCGCCGACATCGACTACCCGTCGGGAGCCGGTGCTCTTCTCGACACCATCCGTAGAGACGGCCTCGTCCTCTCTGAGCTTCCGTGGGGAGCCCTTCCCAAGCGGTGGGCCTTTGTCCGGCGAAACCGGATCATCGCCGGTCTGTCACACGCACTTCTCGTTGTGGAGGCGTCGCTGCCGAGCGGTACCTTCTCCACAGCGGACTTTGCGCTCGACGCCGGGAGAACCGTCTGCGCCGTCCCGGGCTCGATCTTTGCCCCGGAGTCCCGCGGTGCCAACCGCCTCATCCGCCAAGGAGCCACACCGGTCACAGACGTCTCCGAACTCGCTCAAGCGCTGGATGTGCCTGCTCTCGTTCGTTGCCACGCAGAAACCAGTCTGTGCAAAGCCAGCGATGACAGACTTGTAGCGGCGCTTGTGGCCGACCCTATGCGCCCCGACGACATCGCACGGGAGTTCGGAATGGACATCGTTGAGGTCGTACGAGTCCTTGCCGTTCTTGAAGAACGACGACTTGCCAGACGCTTCCCGGACGGTAGGTGGGGGTGTCTGCCAATGTGAGTCCGGAACGGCCGTCCCGATCCCGGGACTGTACAATCACACAATGGACTCCCACCACCCAAACGCCGGCAGCGCGGTGACCGTGATCGGGGCTGGCCTCGCCGGAACCGAGGCTGCCCTTCAACTGGCGCGCCGAGGAGTATCGGTCATCCTTCTCGAGATGCGTCCTGTCGTTCTGAATGCCGCGCACAAGACGGACCTCCTCGGAGAGCTGGTGTGCTCGAACTCATTCAAGAGCGACGATCCGGTCACGGCTGCAGGGCATCTCAAGCGTGAGATCGGGCTTCTCGGCTCAGAGGTTCTACGGCTGGCGCGGCAGTCATCGGTCCCCGCCGGTGCAGCGCTGGCGGTCGATCGGACCGCGTTCGGTGCTGCCCTGACCGCACAAGTCGCAGCGAGTCCCAACATCGAGCTTCGGCGCGAAGAAGCGACCGAGATTCCCCCCGATGGTCCGGTCATCGTTGCGTCAGGCCCGCTAACGAGTCCTGCCCTCCAACAGGCGCTCGAGCAGTTCGTGGGTCCTGACCGACTCGCGTTCTTCGACGCCTCCGCCCCAATCGTGGACGGATCGTCAGTCGACCTCGACGTGGCATTCGCCGCGTCCCGCTATGACAAGGGTGGGGGAGCGGATTACCTCAACTGCCCGATGGATCGGGAAGCCTACGACGCCTTCGTAGCAGAACTCGTTGGTGCCGACCGCGTCAGGGCTCACGAGTTCGAGACCTCCGATCTCTTCGCCGCATGCCAGCCGGTCGAGGAGATTGCGCGCCGCAGTCCCGATGCGCTTCGATTCGGATCCATGAAGCCCGTCGGGCTTCTCGACCCTCGAACCGGCGAACGCCCGTGGGCCGTGGTCCAACTCCGATCAGAGACCGCTTCCGGCACCGCCTACAATCTCGTCGGTTTTCAGACCAATCTCACCTTCGGAGAGCAGAGGCGTGTCTTCTCGATGATTCCCGGCCTTGGACGTGCCGAGTTCCTCCGCTACGGCGTCATGCATCGCAACACGTTCATCAATGCTCCGGCCGTCCTCGACGCCACCCTCGCAGTGCGAACCTGTCCCCGGATTCGCATCGCCGGTCAGCTCTCCGGCACCGAGGGCTATTCCGAAGCCATCTCAAGCGGCCTGCTGGCCGCGCTCAACACCTACGCCGACATGACCGGCACCCCGAACGTCGTCCTGCCTCCGACCACCGCCCTCGGATCCCTCATCGCCTACGCGACCGACGCGGCAACAACGGGCTACCAGCCGATGCACGTGAACTGGGGCCTCGTGCCCCCACTCGACCCTCCGGTCCGAGGAAAACAGCACCGGTACGCCGCGTACTCGGCCCGGGCTGACCGGGACCTGGACGCCTGCCTGGACAGCCTCCGTCAGACCGTCGAGGTGCTCCCGTGAGCTCTGTGGACCCGTCCCAGGCCGTCGACCGCTTCATGACTCATCTCCGGGTCGAACGACGGTTGTCACCCCATACGCTCCGTGCGTATGCAGCGGACATCGAACGCTATCTCGATTGGGCGACTCGAGTGGCGGTCGAACCTCTCGGACCCACGCACAGGCAACTGCGCAGCTACCTCGCGGAGATGGACGCGGCCCAGTACGCGAGGCGCACGATCGCTCGACGCCTGTCCGCTTTGCGTTCCTGGTTCGCATTCCTGGTCGAGGAGGGTCTGGTCGATACCGACCCGACCATCGCGTTGGCTACACCCAAACGCCCGGGAAGGCTGCCCCGAATACTGCCCACCGAAGTGCTCGATGCCCTCATCGCCGCGCCCGCGACCGATACCCCCGAAGGCAAGCGCGATAGGGCGGTCCTTGAGCTTCTCTACGCCTCCGGAATGCGGGTCGGGGAGCTTTCGGCTCTCGATCTCGGAGACGTGGACTTCGCCCAGCAGACGGTGCGGGTCATGGGAAAGGGATCCAAGGAACGCATCGTGCCCCTCCATCGCCGAGCACTCGATACTCTGACCGACTACATACGGCATTCACGTCCCGAACTCATGCGACAGGAATCTTCGGCTCTCTTCCTATCGGTCCGCGGCAACCGGCTGTCTGCCGATGCGGTACGCCGCCTCCTGAGCCGTCATGTGACGTCCATCGGCATCGACCTCCACGTGTCACCGCACATCATCCGTCACGCCTTCGCAACCCACCTCCTCGATGGCGGTGCTGACCTTCGAACCGTGCAGGAGCTTCTGGGTCACGTTGCGCTGTCCACCACCCAGATTTATACTCACGTCGGCAGGAAGCGGCTGCGCGAGGTTCATCGCGATACGCATCCGAGAGCGTGACCGCAGTCGCACGATAGGGGCGAAATCCATGAAAGAAGACCCACGGACGGACTTGTCCGCCCTCTGGGCCGCATACAAAGATCAGGGTGATGCTGAGGCGCGCGAGCAGCTCATCCTCAACTTCTCGCCACTTGTTAAGTACGTTGCGGGTCGTCTCTCGTCGGGCCTACCCCAGACGGTGGACACGGCCGACCTCATCAGCTACGGCATATTCGGTCTGATCGACGCTATCGAGAAGTTCGACCTCTCTCGCGGCATCAAGTTCGAGACGTATGCGATCGCTCGCATCAAGGGCGCGATCATCGACGAGCTCCGCGCAATGGACTGGGTACCCCGCTCCGTGCGGGCACGCGCCCGGCAGATCGAGCAAGCACACGTACGGCTCGAAGGCCGGCTCAAGCGCGTGCCGTCCGATTCCGAAGTCGCCAAGGAAATGGGCGTTACGGTGAAGGACCTCCACGAGATCTTCACCAAGCTTTCCTACACCTCTGTGGTGTCCTTCGAGGAACTCTGGGTCGGTGGCGACCGCGAGGATCGCGGCAATGTCATGGGCACCATTCCCGACGACGCTGCCGAGGATCCTGTCGCACTGTTCGAGAGCGAAGAAGTCAAGGACATCCTCGCCGGGGCGATCGAGCGGCTTCCGGAGCGCGAGCGTATTGTTATCGCGCTGTACTACTACGAGGGGTTGACCCTCAAGGAGATCGGACAGGTGCTAGGCGTTACCGAGTCCCGCGTGAGCCAGCTTCACACGAAGGCGGTCATTCGCCTTCGTGCGCGGCTACATGCCGCTCAGGCATACGCGGGGTAACCGGACCACCGCGGCCATTTGGAGGAGCCCGCGATGCCAAACAAGACGATTCTCGTTGTTGAAGACACCGAACTGCTGCGACGGATCTACACGGACAAGCTCGCCCAGGACGGCTATACCGTCCTGTCTGCCGGCGACGGTCTCGATGCACTAGCACAGCTGCGCACCAACTCCGTAGACCTCATCCTGCTGGATCTCATCATGCCAAGGATGAGCGGACTCGAAGCCCTCGAGGCCATCAAGGCCGACCCGCGGACCAGAGACATCCCGGTCCTGATTCTCAGCAACCTGGGCCAGGAGTCGGACGTCGAGCGAGGCATATCGATGGGGGCGATAGACTACCTCATCAAGAACGAGGCGAAGCCCGCCGATGTCGCCGAGAAGATACGCATCACACTCGAGAGCATTAGCGGCGGCCAAGTCACCTCGGACTCCTTCAAGCTCACAGTGAACGACCACGCCGGGGACGCCGACCGCTTCGTCGAGCACGCTCAACTCACCCGACGCTTCTGGTGTCCCGCCTGCGAAGTCGAACTCAATCTCGAGCTCGTACCGAGCTACGACAAGCCCGGCTGGTACGATGCACATCTGCTGTGTCCGATGTGCGGCAAGGAGTACTAGTCCCGGCCCCTCCTCAGGCTGCGGTTTCGCTTTGAACACTAGAGTGCGTGTGGTATCCTACGCGGGCTCTTAACTCACACGCTCGCCGATCCCGAAGCGGGTGCCTGCAAGCACAAGATGCTGCAGGTCGCTTTCGGGGCGTGACGCGGGCGGAGGAACAACCGAACTGGAGGTAGTACTATGTCTGCTGTCTCGATGAAGAGTCTTCTCGAGGCCGGTGTCCACTTTGGGCACCAGACCCGGCGCTGGAACCCGAAGATGAAGCCCTATATCTTCACGGAGCGCAACGGGATCTACATTCTCGACTTGCAGCGTACGCTGCGCGAGATTGAGGCCTGCTACACGTTCACACGCGACATTGCAGCCCGCGGTGGATCCGTGCTGTTCGTGGGAACCAAGAAGCAGGCGCAAGAGCCCATCCAGAACGAAGCCGAGCGCTCCGGCATGCCCTTCGTCAATCAGCGCTGGCTCGGTGGCATGCTCACCAACTTCGTGACGATGCGCACCCGCGTCGACCGCCTCATCGCCCTTGAGACGATGATCGAGGACGGCAGGATGGCCAAGCTCCCCAAGAAAGAGCAGCTCATGCTGCGCAAGGAGATGGACAAGCTCGAGCGCAACCTCTCAGGCGTGCGCCACATGAAAGAGACTCCCCAGGCTATGTTCGTTGTGGACACCAAGCGTGAGGCCATCGCCGTCGCCGAGGCGCGCAGGTTGCGCATTCCCATCATCGGCCTTGTCGACACGAACGCAGATCCTGACGAGGTCGATTTCGTCATCCCGGGCAACGACGACGCTATCCGCGCGGTTGCGCTCATGTGCAAAGTCATCGCCGACGCCGTGCTTGAAGGTAACAACGCCGCAGGTGGTCCCGCCGTAGTCAGCACTCCCCAGGACGTTCCCCTCGTCGTGGCCGACGTTCCGGCCGCGGCACAAGAAGCTCCTGTCGATACGGAGGCCGCCCCGGCCTCTCCTGCCGAGGAGATGGCTGAGCCGGCCGCCGAGGCAGTTGCCGTGGAGCCCGCTGCCGAGTAGCGGGCAGCCGCCACGGACGACAGGAAACTTCTAGCACCCAGGGAGGTAGACCACCCATGGATATCAACGCAAAGATGGTCAAGGACCTGCGCGAGTGCACAGGCGCGGGCATGATGGACTGCAAGAAGGCGCTCACCGAAGCCGACGGCGACATGGACACGGCGATCGACATCCTTCGCACGAAGGGTCTGGCCGCCCTCGCCAAGAAGGCTGGTCGCGCTACGAACGAGGGAATCGTCGGCGGTTGGGTCTCTGATGACGGCCGTATCGGCACGCTCGTCGAGATCAACTGCGAGACGGACTTCGTCGCACGCAACGCCGACTTCCGCGCGTTCGTTGACGGACTTGCCGCACACGTCGGCCATACCGATCCGGCTGACATGGACCAGTTCATGGCCGGAACGATGACCGGTCGCGATATCGCAGTCGAGCAGGTCATCGGCGAGACCGTAGGCAAGCTCGGCGAGAACATCGTCGTGTCGCGATTCGCCCGCTACGAGCTTCGCTCCGATGCTGGCGCCGTGACCGTCTACATCCACGGCGTCGGCAACATCGGCGTCATGGTTGAGATCGCCGCAGGCTCTGCGGAAGCGGCCTCCTCGGCAGCTTTCGCTGCATTCTCAAAGGACGTCGCCATGCAGATCGCTGCCGCCGGTCCCTATGCGGTTTCGCGTGAGGGCGTGCCCGCCGAGATCGTCGAGCACGAGAAGAGCATATTCAAGGCGCAGGCGGCAGAGAGCGGCAAGCCCGAGCAGATCCAGGACAAGATCGCTGAGGGTCGACTCGAGAAGTTCTTCAAGGAGGTCGCACTCCTTGAGCAGCTCTTCGTCAAGGACCAGGACATCACAGTCAGGCAGCACCTTGAGCGTACCGCCAAGGAGCTTGGCACCGATATCACCGTCGTTCGCTTCGAGCGGATGCTGCTTGGAGAGACCGCGTCGAGCGACGATTAGCACGCACGCGTAACGATGAAATGACGGACGAGCCGGTGCAACCACGTGCCGGCTCGTCTGCTGTATGCTGTTCGGGATACACGGCGACTGCTCGCACTACGAGAGGGGCACTTGTGGCAGACTTCCGGTTCAAGCGCGTCATTCTCAAGCTCTCGGGAGAGGCGCTCATGGGCGATGCCGGGTACGGCATCGATCCCAAGATCCTGGATTCCTTGGCCACACAGATCAAGCAGGTTGCGGACGCAGGCGTGCAGGTCGCAGTAGTCGTCGGAGGCGGCAACATCTTCCGAGGAATCGCCGCTTCGGCCAAGGGCATGGACCGCTCCCAGGCCGACTACATCGGGATGCTCGCGACTGTCATGAACTCGCTCGCACTTCAGGAAGCGTTGGAGCGCATCGGCGTCTTCACCCGGGTGATGTCCGCCATCGAGATGCAGGCGGTCGCGGAGCCCTACATCCGACGCAGAGCCGTCCGGCACATCGAGAAGGGGCGCGTGGTCATCTTCGCTGCCGGTACCGGCAATCCGTACTTCACGACCGACACCACCGCGGCACTGAGAGCCCTCGAGATCAACGCCGACTGCATCATGAAGGCAACGAAGGTGGACGGTGTCTATGATGCCGACCCCAAGACCAATCCAGATGCTGTCAAGTTCGACGAGCTGACCTACATCGAAGTACTCAGCCGAGGACTGCAGGTCATGGATAGCACGGCCATCTCCCTTTCGATGGACAACGACCTGCCGATCATCGTCTTCAACATGGAGACCGAAGGCAATATCCAGCGCGCCCTGATGGGCGAGCCCGTGGGAACGATTGTGAGGGGAGCCGATCGATGATCAAAGAGATCACCAAGGAAGCCGACGAGCGGATGGACAAGTCCGTCCACGCTCTCAACCACGAGTTCTCGACCGTGCGAACGGGTCGCGCGTCAGGGTCGCTCCTTGAGGGGCTGCAGATCGACTACTATGGCGCGCCCACTCCGCTGCAGCAGCTCGCCTCGGTAAGCGTGCCGGAGCCGCAAATGCTCGTGGTCGCGCCGTACGACAAGACCGCCATCAAGAACATCGAGAAGGCGATTCTGGCCTCGGACCTGGGGCTCAACCCGGCCAACGACGGCCAGGTCATCCGCCTGCCGTTCCCTCCGCTCACCGAGGAGCGCCGCCGGGAACTGGTCAAGTTGTGCAAGCACTACGCCGAGGAAGCCCGCGTCGCCGTGCGCAACATCAGGCGCGAAGCCAATGAGAAGCTCAAGCGCTCCGAGAAGGACGGCGAAATGAGCCAGGACGACCTACGCCGCGCCGAGGACGATATCCAGAAGCTGACCGATACGCATATCGCGAAGGTGGACGAGTCGCTGAAGCGCAAGGAATCCGAGATCATGGAGCTCTGACGAGAGTGACGTCTCCGGCAGCATCCGGTGCTGACTTCTTCAAGGGCGCCGAGAGCGTCTCGCTCCTCCGGGATTTCGACGCAGAACGTCCTCCTCGGCATGTAGCCGTGATCATGGACGGCAACGGGCGTTGGGCGACCAACCGCGGCCTCCCGCGGCTGGCAGGACACCGTGCAGGTGCCAAGGCCGTCCGAGAGAGTATTGCTGCAGCTCTCGAACTCAAGGTCGAGTATCTGACCATCTACTCCTTCAGTTCTGAGAACTGGTCGCGCCCACGTGATGAGGTCTCAGGACTGATGGATCTGTTCGTCGAGGTTCTTGAGCGCGAACTCGCCAACCTGCAGAAGATGGATGTACGAGTGCGCGTCATCGGACAACGCGAGGGCCTTCCGCCGTCGACCGCAGCCGCGTTCGCTGCAACCGAGAAGGCCACCGTCGGCAACACGAGTCTCAACCTGGTTGTCGCCCTCAACTACGGCGGGCGCGTCGAGATCACGGACGCCGTCAGGGCGATCGCGACGAAGGTGGAGTCCGGTGTGCTCAAGGCCGACGCGATCGACGAGGATACGGTCGCCCGCTCCTTGTATACCGAGGGGATCCCCGATCCCGATCTACTTGTGCGCACCAGCGGCGAGATGCGGGTGTCGAACTTCCTTCTCTGGCAGATCGCGTATTCGGAGATCTACGTCACCGACACTCTGTGGCCCGACTTCGACCGGACGGAGTTCCTGCGTGCCGTGGTCGATTTCCAGCAACGCTCCCGCAGATTCGGAGGCCGATCATGAGTCGCGACCGAAGCGCAACGGAGCCCTTTGGCGGATTCCTGGTTCGCGTGGCCACGGCCTCGATCATTGGTGTGGCGACGCTCGTGGCGATCATATGGGGGCGCCCGCTAGGACTTGGGATGCTCGTTTCGCTGGTCGCGATGTTGGGGGTCGGCGAGTTCTACTCCATCACCCGTCGCGAACACCGCCTTCCCAACGAGGTGTTCGGCGTACTCGCCTCAGGCACGATGCCGATCGCGGCGGCCTTGTGGGGTCGCCTGGGACTCATGTCCGTCGTTACCGGTCTCCTCGTACTCGCGCTGCTTTGGCATATCGCGTTTCGCCAGGTGAGGACTGCGGATACTGCTACGACCGTCTTCGGCGCGGTGTATGTCGGCTTCCTGCTGTCCCACTTCGTGCTGATACGTCAACTCGACTCCGGCACCGAGCTCGCGCTCGCCACCATTGTGAGCGTCTGGGCCAATGACGTGTTCGCCTACCTTGTGGGCTCGACCGTCGGACGCCACAAGATGGCGCCGCGCATCTCGCCGAACAAGTCATGGGAGGGCTTCCTGGCCGGTACCTCGTTCACGGTGCTGGTGTGGATAGGCGTCTTCTACCTCATCGACTCGCCCGTGTCGCTAGGAACACACGTCCTGGTGGGGATCGCCGTTTCGCTCGCGGCCGTGATCGGGGATCTCGCCGAGTCCAGGCTCAAGCGCGAAGCGGGAATCAAGGACTCCGGACGCCTTCTGCCGGGTCACGGTGGCTTTCTCGACCGGTTCGACAGCCTGATTCTTGTTTCGGTCGTGGCCTACTACCTGCTGGTCTTTGGCGGTGCCGTCTAGTGGCGACACCGCTGCGAGTCGCCATTCTCGGGTCGACGGGATCGATTGGCCGTCAGTCGCTGGATGTGGCAGCCCGCTTTCCCGACCGTGTTGAGGTTGTGGCTCTCGCAGCCTACAGCAGCGCGGAAGCGGTCATCGAACAGGCGCGCGCATTCGACGTCCGGTACCTGGCGATGGGGGATATTGCCGCTGCTCGGTCGGTTGCGACCGCACACCCGGACGTCGCTGTCGGAGCAGGCCCCGAGGCCGTTCGCGACCTTGCGGCACACGCCGGGGCCGACCTCGTACTGAACGCACTCGTAGGCGCCGCGGGTCTCGAGGCAACGATCGCAGCCCTGGACTCAGGTGCCATCCTCGCTCTCGCCAACAAGGAATCGCTGGTTGTCGGGGGCGATCTCGTGACCAGCCGCGCCGAGCCGGGCTCCATCATTCCTGTCGACAGCGAGCACTCCGCAATCTACCAGTGTCTCCTTGGCGAACCGGCAGCCGATGTGGCGCGAATCTGGCTCACAGCTTCGGGAGGGCCGTTCAGGGGATGGGATCGGGGGCGGCTCGCGCACGTCACGGCGGAGCAGGCGCTTGCGCACCCGACATGGACGATGGGTCACAAGATCACGATCGACTCCGCGACGCTCATGAACAAGGGCCTTGAGGCAATCGAGGCGCATCATCTCTTTGGCACGAAACTCGACGATATCTCGATCGTTGTGCATCCGCAGTCGTGCATCCACTCGATGGTGGAGTTCGCCGATGGCAGCGTGAAGGCGCACCTTGGCGCGACGGATATGCGCATCCCGATCCAGTACGCACTGAGCCATCCGCACCGATGGGAAGCACCGGTCACGCCGGTCGACTTCGCAACGCTCGGCTCGCTCGACTTCGAACCGCCGGATCTGGAGACGTTCGGCTGCCTGAGAATGGCGCTTGAGGCCGGACGCGTCGGCGGCACGATGCCGGCCGCCATGAACGCCGCCAATGAGATCGCCGTGGCTGCGTTCCTGGACCGCCGCTGCGGCTTCCTCGACATCGAGCGCGTGGTCGCAGCCGTCATGGAGCGCCACGAACGTGAGTCGCTCGAATCCGTCGGCCACATCCGGGCAGTCGACGCGTGGGCGCGTGCGGAAGCCGGATCCGTTCTGTAGTCTGGGAATCGTTCGGCCGCCTAGAGGCTTCTGGCGTGTACTTTGCTCAACAGCACCGCGACACTGACCGCACACTGCCGACAAGGAGAGTTGCCGAGAGTGACAACGTTCACCGATGCCGCAACCATCGTCTTCTGGGGCGTTCTGACCTTCTCAATCCTGATCGTCCTGCACGAGGGGGGTCACTTCCTTGCTGCCCGCGCCTTCGGCGTGAAGGTCCACGAGTTCATGATCGGCCTTCCCGGCCCGGCTATCAGGCTGCACACCAAGAAGACCGTCTTTGGCATCACTGCGATTCCGCTTGGCGGCTACGTGCGTATCGCAGGGATGGAGCCCGGCGCCGAGGACGAACTCCTCGCTCAAGCGCTTCTGCTCGCCGCCCGTGAAGGCACGCCGGGGGCGATCGACGCGCCCGCGCTCTCGATAGCGCTCGGCGTGGACCGCGATCGTGCGGCCTCGCTGCTGTACACGCTCGCGGACTGGGGCGCCGTTGTCGAAGACGAGGCGATCCCTGGTCGCTACCACTCTACCGTCGAGGATGACGGACGCGTCACGGCACAGGAGCTGCTGGACCGCGCCCGCTCGGAGACCTACCGGGGCCTGCCGACCTGGAAGCGCATCACCGTGCTTGCCAGCGGGGTCGTCACCAACATCGCCACCGCCCTCCTCGTCTTCACGATCGTGCTGAGCATCTGGGGCTACTACACCCCGTCCCTCACGCTGGCGGACATCTCTGAGGGGTATCCGGCGGAGTCAGCCGGGATGAGAGCCGGGGACACGATCACGGCCGTCGACGGCAATCTGGTCACGCAGTGGATGGAATTCTCGGAAACCATCGCCGACACTGAGCCCGGCACGGAACTAGCGGTGACCTACGAGCGCAACGGTGAGCCCACGACCGTCGATATCACACTGGTCGAGTCGCCCGATACGGGTGGCGGGTTCCTTGGCGTTGCGGCCGATATCAAGCACGTGGAACTCACGGCGCCCGAGGCGCTGCTTGAGTCGTTCAAGTGGACCGGAAAGGTATTCGTCGCCATCGGTGACTTCTTCCGGCCTGCGACTTTCGAGCGTTCGATCAAGGGCGCGCGAAGCATCATCGGCATCAGCGTCGAGGTCGCCGAGGCCGCCAAGAACGGCCCGCTCGATTACGCATGGTGGATTGCGCTGCTGTCGATGGTCCTTGGCGTGATGAACACGCTTCCGATACCGCCACTCGATGGCGGCAAGATCGTGCTTGAGATCGTAGAGAAGCTCGTGGGCAAGCCGCTTGACCGCCGCGTGACTTTGGGACTTTCGCTCGCAGGCGCCCTCGTGCTGTTCACCTTCATCGGCTACGTCATGTACGCTGACGTCATGCGCTATTTCGTCAACGCGTAGCGCTCGTTCGGCGGAGGGGGAACACGTGATACCGCGTCGCGAGGCACGCCCGGTCATGGTCGGTTCGGTCGCCATAGGCGGTGGAGCACCCATCTCGGTGCAGTCGATGACCAACACCGACACCCGCGACGCGCACGCCACGCTCGCCCAAATCGCGCGGCTGGCCCAGGCGGGCTGCGAGATCGTTCGCGTCGCCATCCCGCACGCCGACGCACTTCCCGGCTTCGAGGCCATCTGCGCCGCGTCGCCTCTGCCCGTGGTCGCCGACATCCACTTCGACCACCGTCTGGCGATCGAGGCAGCTGGCCGAGGAGCCGCCAAGCTCCGTATCAACCCCGGCAACATCGGCGCCACCGACCGCGTCGACGCCGTCATCGACGCGGCAGGCCAGGCCGGCATCCCGATCCGCATCGGCGTGAACGCCGGCTCGCTTGCCGAGGAGTACGGCGACCTCGACTGGCCGCTTGCCGAGAAGCTCGCCGCGAGCGCAGTCGCATTCTGCGCGCACTTCGAGTCGCGCGGCTTTGCCGACATCGTCGTCTCCGCGAAGGCGTCCAGCGTTGGCGCCACCGTCGATGCCTACCGAAGACTCGCAGACGAGCTGCCGTATCCGCTCCACATCGGGGTGACCGAAGCCGGGACGCTTGTCGCCGGCACCGTGAAGTCGAGCGTGGGCCTTGGCATCCTGCTCGACGAGGGCATCGGCGACACGCTGCGCGTCTCGCTCACAGCCGACCCTGCCGAGGAGGTCCGCGTGGGTTGGGAGATCCTTGCCGCGCTCGACATCCGCAGGCGTACGCCCGAGCTCGTGAGCTGCCCGACCTGCGGGCGTTGCGAGGTCGACCTCATCCCGATAGCCACCGAGATCGAGCAACGGCTCGCCGCGCGGCGCACGCCGATCAAGGTCGCCGTGATGGGCTGCGTAGTGAACGGACCGGGAGAGGCTCGCGAGGCCGACATCGGCGTGGCCGCCGGAAAGGGCGTCGGGCTGCTCTTCGCCCATGGAGAGCCACTACGCAAGGTTCCCGAGTCAGAGATCGTCGAGGCGCTCATGGAAGAGATCGACCGCTTCGAATCTCACACTTCGTAAGACTCGCTGGCCAAAGCGGGGTATGCTGCGTGTGGAATCACTCCGCGTCTGCGGATTCGTCCAGGGACAAGAGGAGGACACATGACGGAACAGAGGGTCCGGGTTGCAATCGTTGGTGGGGGCAGGACCGGAATGCCGCTGCTGCAGGACTTCCTGAGCAGGCCGTTCATCGAGGTAGTCGGTCTGGCGGACACAGACCCGAACAGCCCCGGCGCGGTTCTCGCAGTCGAGCGCGATGTTCCGTTCGTGGAAGATGCGACCGTCTTCGCCGAGCGTGGGGACGAGATCGACCTCATCATCGAGGTTTCCGGCGATCCGGCCGTCAAGCAGCGCCTCAAGGACGCTTTCGTGGAGCGAGACAACCGCACGACCATCATCGTGCACGACCTGACGGCCCGCCTCATCATCAGCCTCGCGGCGGACAGCCAGGAGCTGCTGCACAGTTACCACCCCGCAGACCGCGGCATCGGGTAGACTGTCCGGCAGAACCCTTTCGCACGCGCAGGCCGTGCCTTCAACAGGGCGCGGCCTGTTTCATCGATTCGCCAAGGAGAGAACTGACGCATGAGAGTCGCGCTGCGCATGAGCAAGCTGCACGTCCCGACACTCAAGGAAGTCCCGGCAGAGGCCGAGGTCTCCTCCCACCGGCTGCTGCTGCGCGCCGGAATGCTACGCAAGGTCGCCGCAGGCATCTACACCTTCCTGCCGCTTGGGTGGCGCGCCCTTCACAAGGTCGAGCAGATCGTGCGCGAAGAGATGAACGCGATCGGTTCACAGGAGATGATGATGCCAGCGGTCCAGCCCGCCGAGCTGTGGCACGAGTCCGGCCGCTGGGCCGACTACGGCCCCGAGCTGATGCGCCTGACCGACCGTCACGGCCGCGAGTTCTGCCTTGGTCCCACACACGAAGAGATCATCACCGCGACCGTGCGCAACGAGGTCCGCTCCTACCGCCAGCTGCCGCTTTCGCTCTACCAGATCCAGGTGAAGTTCCGCGACGAGGTCCGGCCCCGGTTCGGGCTGCTCCGCGGCCGCGAGTTCATCATGAAGGACGCGTACAGCTTCCATGCGACCCAGGAGTCTCTGCAGGAACACTACGACGCGCAGGCGCACGCCTACGGGCGCATCTGCGAGCGCCTGGGGCTGGAGTACCGCCCCGTGCAGGCAGAATCCGGACAGATCGGCGGCAAGGTCACGACCGAGTTCATGGCGCTTGCCGAGAACGGCGAGGCCGCGCTTGTGTACTGCGAGTGCGGGTGGGCCGCCAACGTCGAGGCCGCCGAGACGGTCGTGCCGAGGCACCCCGCGGTCACCGAGCCCGTTGAGATGCAGAAAGTGCACACGCCCGACATCCGCACGATTGCGGATCTCTCGGAGTTCCTTGGCCTGGCGGAGCACGACACCGTCAAGACGATGGCCGGCAAGACCGAGGACGGCACGCTCGTGTTCTTCTGCGTGCCCGGCGACCGGGAGCTCAATCCGATCAAGGCCGGCTGGGCGATTTCCGGCGTCGAACTGCTGGCCGAGGAGGACTTCGAGAAGTACGGAATCCCCAAAGGCTCGCTCGGACCTGTCGGGCCGGTCGCGAGGACGATCGTGGTGGCCGACAAGTCACTTGAGAACCACGTGTCCTGGGGCATCGGCGCCAACGAGAACGACTACCACTTCGTCGGGGCTATGCCAGGGCGAGACTTCGAGGTCGGCAAGTGGGAGGACCTCGTGGTGGCGCAGCCCGGCGACGGCTGTCCCGAGTGCGGCGGCGTGCTTATAGGCGCGCGCGGCATCGAAGTGAGCCAGGTGTTCCAGCTCGGAACGAAGTACTCCGAGTCGATGGGTGCGACCTTCACCGACGAGGACGGCACCGAGAAGCCGTTCCTCATGGGCTGCTACGGCGTGGGCGTGTCTCGCTCGCTAGCTGCCGTTATCGAGCAGCACAACGACGAATCGGGCATTACTTGGCCGATGAGCGTCGCTCCGCTTGAAGTCACGGTCATCCCGCTTGCGGTGGGGGACGATGAGGTCTACCCGGTCGCGGAGCGAATCTGGAACCAACTTGCCGATGCGGGCGTGGAGGTCGTAATCGACGACCGCGACGAGCGCCCCGGCGTCAAATTCGCCGACAACGAGCTCGTTGGGTTCCCACTTCAGATTGTGGTGGGGAAGAAGGGGCTCGCAAACGGCATCGTGGAGCTCAAGAACCGCGCGACGGGGGAGCGGGGCGAGGTGCCACTGGAGGAGGCTGCCGCGGCGGTCGCGAAGCTCGTGAAGGCCGAGCGGGCGATGTTTGCGCACTAGAGAGGCGTGCGCGGAACCCGTGCGTGCACAGGGATTATGCAGACTGTGTAAGAACCGAGAGCGAGTCCCGGGACTGTATGTTCCCGTCCGTTGCACAGGATTACACTGCAAC
Source organism: Actinomycetota bacterium (assembly GCA_030682655.1). Lineage (NCBI taxonomy): Bacteria > Bacillati > Actinomycetota > Actinomycetota bacterium. Next base: position 23,134 of record JAUXNU010000074.1, read on the forward strand.
CAGAGCTGCACACGTGGCTTACACAGTCTGCTCAATCAAGGGTTCGACAAACAGGCATCTAGCAGGGAGGGCGAGGATGCGCGACAGACCGTCCGTTGCGCTGGCGGCATGCATCCTGCTGCTGATGACAGTCATCATGTCGAGCGCTTGTGCTCGTGCCACCGAGGTGGATACGCCGGACCCTGCAGAGACGCCGCAGGCCGCAGAGTCAGAGCAAGATTCCGGCGACACGATACTCATGGTTGAGCGCAGCCTGGAGACCAGCGTTCCGGCCTCGGTATTGCCACTGCAGGCTGCTGAGTTGATCTGGGCCTCCATCAAGGATGAGTCGTCGCCGGCGATACCCTCGCCCATCGTGGACTACGGGGCGGTAGGGAGTGAGGGGAAGCCGTCACCCGTTGAAGCACGCTCGGTGATGCAGGTTCGGCACGTCATCCCACTGGCAGCGCTCGCTCCTGGCCGCCCAACCCCCACAGCGGAACTCGCTTCGCGTCTTCGTCTCACCGGAGGCTACGCAGCCGTCGCAGCGGTCGATGGTGCAGCGTGCGCGTTCGAGATCAGCACCTCGACGCCATACTGGCGATATGACCCTCAGGCGCCGGTCGCGCTTCCGGCCCTTGGCGTCGTCGAAGCCTACCGACTTGTCGATGGCGGTGACGACGACGTCGCCCTGCTGGGCCTGGAGGGAGAGGACGCCATCTCATGGTGGCTCGTCCACACCGAACCCGGCAGCCTTTCGGTCTTCGTGGGAGCTTGGGCGCACGACCCCGTGACCAGCGACCTTGAGATAGGGCACTCCTACTCGGACGCACAAGTGCTTGAAACCGGTGTGAGCTTCCTCCCGATTCCAGCGGAAGACTGAGAGCCACGACCTGTTGTCGAACCCCGGCATCGAGCGGACGGCGCGAGATAGAATCAACATGGACGGCGAAACCCGCCGCTCATGCCGTAACACGTTGATATGAGATGGCCAGTCAACCTCGTGGGTCTCAGGGTGGTCTTCGCCCTTGAGTAGATGCAAGCGGGCGGGCACATGGAATCGGCGATCGACCATGCTGATATCCGGGGATT